>CAJXOI010000079.1 GCA_913057885.1 uncultured Micavibrio sp. | reverse complement strand
TTGATCTCTTTTTCAGTGACTTCCTTACCAAAACGCGTGGCTGAAAATTCCTGTACAATTTTTGCTGATGTTTTTGGCCCAAGATCTGCCATAATTAGCGTTTCTTCAAGTTCTTCCAGCGCAGCATCATCTAGCTTGCGCTTGGTCAGAACATCGCCGATTTTTTGCGAGGATTTCTTTAACCCTTTTGATAAGCGGGATAGCCATCCGCCCTCATCCGTATGGTCGGACAAATCTTCTTCCTCTTTTTCATCATCAAGCACAGTATGCGAAGGAACAGGCGATTGATTGAGGTCATCAACAGTCTGTTCCTCAGGCTCGTTAATGATTTTAAGTTGCTCTTCCGATAACTCAGATTCGTATTCAGTCGGCGGCTCAAGATCAGGATCGTTTTTATGATGCAATAATCGGTTATCGTGATGATCGCGTTCTTGCTCCGCTGCATTTTTCTTCTTACGCCAAAATACCATGGCCACAGCTTAGGACTGAATAACCTCTTAAGCAAGCAAGAAATATGCAGAAATGCCAAATAGGATCATTCCTAAAATCTGCACAGGGTGAAATGTCACCATCTTGGTATAGATGCTATAGATAAATATCATCACAATAAAAATCGTGAAAAAGGTGTAATGAACCAGAGATACCGGAACAAAATAGGTTGCAACAAGGGTTATAAAAGAAAAGAAATATAACAGGGCAAACGCTGCCCCTCCAATTGCGGCAACTATCTGAGTGGTTTTGACACTAAAAAACTTCATATTCAAATGCCCTAATAACCCGACACAAAAAATAAATGCTGACGTGATTAAAAGAAGATTAAATGGAAGATAAGAGAGGTCAAATAGCCACATTATTCTTTGACCTCCAACTTTTTGGAAAAAATCAACATCGTTGATAACACGAATGCGCCAATATATAACATTTTTTCAGTTGAAACGACATTATCATATATAAATAACGATAAAACTGTGAAGGCAACGAAACTACAAATAAAATGGATAATCGCGATCTGACCTGATGATAAATAAGCATGTCCCATGCGATTGGCTGGTGTTACTGTATAAAACATTGCCGCCCCTATCACGGCAATAATTAATAATATTAAAGCGTCAGGCATTAAATGTTGGATTTCGATCAAACCATAAAAAGCTCCATATAAAATAAAGTGAAACGCCAAAATTGTAGATATGACCTTTGCCACATCTTCGTTTTTTCGGCCAATCGTACGCCGCGCAGGACGATCAGGAAGTTTCTTTTCTTTTGTATTAGGGTTGCACTGAAAATCAAATACGCCCATAACTACAAAATATGGCCATAATGACAAAAATAATCCTGCTGCAAAAAGAAGCGTGAACAACATGTTAAAAAATATTCTACTTTAAAACATGCCCCTTTAAAAGCCCTGAATCGAAGCTTTTTATATGTAATTTAACCAAGCTCCCAGCATCAAAATTTTCGTTTAACTGCACTTCGGCAAAATGTTCTGTGCGACCGTGACCATTTTGTTCAATAATCGCCGTTGTTGTCTTTCCAACCTGAGCTTTGTTAAATTTTTCAATCTGCTTATCACCAGCCTCGCGCAATAATTTTGCACGTTCTTTTCTGATCGCTGGGTCGACCTGAGGCATTTTTGCTGCTGGCGTACCCTCACGCTCTGAATAAGGAAAAACATGCAAAAACGTCAGGTCACACTCCTCAACAACGCGCAATGTGTTATCGAACATCCTATCTGTTTCTGTTGGAAACCCTGCAATAATGTCCGCGCCAAAAACCATATCCGGACGGAGATCTCTGGCTTTATGGCATACGTCGATGGCATCTTGACGTAAATGGCGGCGCTTCATGCGCTTCAAAACCATATCATCCCCCGCCTGAAGGGATAGATGGAGATGCGGCATAAAACGAGGTTCATTCTTAATCAACCACCACATGTCATCATCTATTTCAACGGGATCAAGCGATGATAGACGCAAACGAGGCAAATCAGGATTTAAAGCCATAACACGTCGGATCATCTGCCCCAAAGTCGGTTTTCCAGGTAAATCAGGACCATAAGAAGTGACATCTACACCGGTTAAAACAACTTCATTATATCCTTGGCTGACAAGGTGCTTGATATTGTCCGATATCATACCGATAGGCACAGACCGTGAATTCCCCCGGCCATAGGGAATGATACAAAAGGTACAGCGATGGTCGCATCCGTTTTGAACTTGTAAAAAGGCGCGAGCGCGACCATCAAACCCGTCAACCAGATGCGATGCCGTTTCCTCCACCGCCATAATGTCATTGACGATGATTTTATCCTCTGTACGAAGCCCCCAAGTTTTGGCCTCCAACTTAAGATCATTTCCAATAACACGGTTAACCTCGGGCATTGCTGCATATCCTTCAGGGTCAATCTGGCTTGCGCATCCTGTGACAATAATTTGAGCCGTCGGATTTTGTTTACGTGCACGACGAATGGCCTGACGTACCGATCTCTCGGCCTCTTTTGTTACGGCACAACTATTCACAATGATGGTGTTATCTAACCCGGCATCCGTTGCATGCTTTCGCATCACCTCAGACTCATAGGCGTTTAATCGACATCCAAATGTCAAAATTTCAGGTTGGGCGCTCATGCCGAGCTTTATGCATTTTTTTACACAAAAACGCAACTTTTTGCGTAATCCTGTAACATTATTGTTTTTTTAAAGAAAGTAGTCTGAAAATTTGCTTTTTGCCACAATTAGCCATTAGATTGAAAATCGTACATGGGAAAAATCATTTGATTTTGAACAGTATTTTAAAAAATAAAAGGAGAAAGATATGTTGATAACCCATCCCTATGTTGAGGGTGTGCATCTAGAGGAAGCGCGCCTAGCCGACGGAACGATCGACCGCGTACTGGTTGTGAAGTCCAAAAAGAAAAAGCCGGATTTTTTATCTGCGCACAATGATAATGATATGGATGATTTGGTCAGTCAGCTGAGATCACTTGATAATCTGGCAAAGTATGGTTTCGCCGATTTTAAACGCGTCGAAATCCGTGAAACATAAAAAATAGTTTTAATTCCCTCCCATCAGGCCGCTTACAAGAGTAATTAAGCGGTTTTTTTGTGTCTTTCTTTTCTTGACTTTTCCTGACTGCTCACGATATAACACAATCAAATTCATGTACTGATGTAATTTTCAGTGCTTAACGGTACCCCCAAGTCGGCGAATACGCTCACTGGGGCTAGCTTTGTTCGGTTTTTATGTTTGAAAGTTTGAGCGATAAATTAGGTGGTATTCTAGGCTCGATCACGGGTCGTAAGACATTGTCCGAAGACGATGTCAACGCCGCCGCGCGCGAAATTCGCATGGCCCTGCTCGAGGCCGATGTCGCCCTTCCAGTTGTCAAAGACTTTATCGAAACGGTAAAAGAAAAGGCCGTTGGCCAAGACATTATCAAGGGCGTCAACCCCGGACAACAAGTCGTTAAAATCGTCAATGATGCATTGATTGAGATGTTGGGCGGTACGGAGGGTGAAACCGAATTAAAACTGAACGCCCCTGCCCCCGCGCCATTTTTGATGGTTGGTCTGCAAGGGTCTGGTAAAACCACATCCACGGGTAAAATTGCCAAGTTGTTGAAGGACAAGCACGGTAAAAAAATCCTGATGGCCTCGCTTGATATTTATCGCCCCGCCGCGCAAAAACAATTGGCGGTTTTGGGGGAACAGGTTGGCGTCGATACGCTTGAGATTATTGAGGGGCAAAAACCTGTCGAAATCGCCAAACGTGCGATGAAAGAGGCCAAGCAAGGCGGATATGATATTGTCTTTCTTGATACTGCGGGTCGTTTATCAATTGACGAAGAGCTGATGCAAGAGGTTGAGCAGGTTCGCGATGAGGTGAGCCCTGTTGAAACGCTCCTCCTGGCAGATGCGATGACGGGGCAGGATGCGGTGAATACCGCAAAAATATTTGATGAGCGCGTTGGCTTAACGGGCATTATGTTGACTCGTATCGATGGTGATGCCCGTGGCGGGGCCGCAATGTCCATGAAGGGCGTCACGGGTAAGCCAATTAAATTGATCGGGACAGGCGAAAAGCTCTCTGAAATAGAATTCTTCCACCCTGACCGTGTGGCATCACGCATCCTTGGCATGGGTGATGTTGTGTCGTTGGTTGAAAAAACCATTGATACAATTGACGAAGACGAAGCCAAAAAAATGGCTGAGAAATTCAAAAAAGGTTCATTCGACCTTGATGATTTCGCCAAACAATTAAAACAGCTCCGTTCAATGGGCGGTGTCGGCGCGATGATGAAAATGATCCCCGGCTTGGGCAAAATGGCAGGGCAATTGGATGCTGCCGGTATGGATGACACGGTGATCAAAAAACAAGAGGCAATCATGTCCTCTATGACTAAACAAGAACGAGCAGAGCCAAAAATCCTCAATGCCTCTCGCCGTCGTCGTATTGCGATGGGGTCAGGAACAAAAGTCCAAGATGTGAACAAACTGCTGAAACAATTTGAACAAATGCAAAAAATGATGAAGCAGATGAAGAAAATGGGCATGGGCGGCATGATGAAAAACATGAAATCCATGATGGGCGGCAATCCGCAAATGGATGAATTGATGGGCCAGATGGAAGCGGAGATGGGCAAAGGTGGACACTCAGACCCGTCGGGCCTAGGCCCTAATCCGTTTTTAAACCAAGGTGGTGGCGCAGCGCTACCCCCCGGAATGCCTGACCTGATGGGCGGTATGGGCGGTGGTGGAATGCCATCAAAATCAAGTTTTACGAAGAGTAAAAAAAGCAAACGTAAAAAGCGAAAGTAATTTCAAATTTTAGTAACATATAAAGGAGTAGAAAAATGGCACTAAAAATGAGAATGGCTCGGGGCGGTCGTAAAAAAGCTCCATTCTATCGTATCGTTGTCGCGGATGCCCGCGCACCACGTGACGGTAAATTCATCGAGAAAGTGGGGACATACAACCCTCTTCTCGCCAAAGAAGATTCAAACCGCGTGGTTTTGGACACTGAATTGGTGAAAAAATGGTTGGCCGAAGGGGCTCAACCATCTGACCGCGTTGCACGTATCTTGGGTGAAGCAGGCTTGGCCGAAATGCCGGCGCAACGCAACCGCCCACAAAAATCACAACCAAAGGCAAAAGCATTGGCCTTGATCGAAGAGAAAAAAGCGAAGGAAGAAGCAAAGAAGGAAGCTGAAGAAGCCGCAAAGGCCGAAGCAGAAGCTGCTGCCGCCG
>CAJXOI010000078.1 GCA_913057885.1 uncultured Micavibrio sp. | reverse complement strand
GCCGACGAGGCCTTGGAATGGGATCGTGCCAATCAAAAAGTGACGGCAACGGGTAATGCAATTGTCACGCAAGGTGACAGTAATATTCAGGCACCCATAATTACTGCAAATTACTCCGAGAATGGTAATGACATGACAATTCAAAGCGTTATCGCCCAGCCCAACGCCGTTTTAACGCGCCCATCCGAAGTTTTAAGCGCCAACAGCTTGAGGGCTGATTTTGACAATGGCATTTTGTCATCTGTAACAGCAACTGAAAATGTTGTCCTGAAAACCGCTAATGAAGTCCTTTATGGGGATCGCGGTGTTTATGATGCACAAAGACGCATAATCACTGTCACAGGGAATGTCCGAATTGAACAAGATAATAATGTTTTGACGGGCACAAAGGCGGAATTTGACCTAAACACCAATATCAGCCGCCTCAGCAACGATAAGACAAGCAATGACGGCCGCGTGCGTGCTGTTTTTGGTGGTGGAGGGCAATAACCCATGTCAGGCCGGTCATCTCATTTAAAATCTGTTAAGCCTGGCCTTTATGCCGACCATATCGCGAAATCGTATAAACGCCGCCCTGTGTTACGTGATGTTTCCGTGTCAGTTCAACAAGGAGAATCCGTTGCCCTTTTGGGCCCCAATGGCGCAGGTAAAACCAGTCTTTTTTATATTTTAACAGGGCTCATCAATGCCGATGAGGGCAAGATTACTTTAGACGGGCAAAATATTTCCAACCTGCCGATGTATCGCCGTGCCCGCATGGGTGTTGGCTATTTACCCCAAGAGTCATCGATTTTCCGTGGCCTTAATGTCGAAGATAACATCCGCGCCATCATGCAAACCAATGGCGATATGGCATTGACTGAACAAGAATCGTTGATGGATGAATTATTGGCGGAATTTTCAATTTCTCACCTGAGGCATACCCCTGCGGTCGCCTTATCAGGGGGGGAGCGCCGCCGTTTGGAAATTGCCCGCGCCCTTGCGTCCCGGCCAAAATATATCTTGTTGGATGAACCTTTAGCGGGGATCGATCCCATTGCCGTTGCAGATATCCGTGATTTGATTGCGCAATTGAAAAACCGCAATATCGGTGTTTTGATTACCGATCATAACGTGCGCGATACATTGGATATTGTTGACCGTGCCTATATTTTGCATGATGGACATATCCTGACCCACGGCACACCGAAAGACATCATTGATAACGACGATGTCCGCCGTGTCTATCTGGGAAAAAACTTCAAAGCTTAACGCCACGCAAAACGCGCGATGAAAAATCCATCACGATCCCCGTCCTGGGGCATAAGGCGTATATCCTGATGAATGCGATGCATATCCGGGTTTTGATCTAAAAAGGCTGCGGCTTGTTCCTCTCCCTCTGCCTTTTGCAAAGAACAGGAGCAATAGACAAAAACACCATCTTGATCGACCCAACCTTTGGCCCGATTGAGCAGTTTTTGTTGTAATGACACAAGGGTTTTAATGTCTTTTGCCGTGCGAATATAAGGTAAATCTGGGTGACGGCGGATCGTCCCCGTTGCCGAACATGGCGCATCTAAAAGAACTATGTCATAGGTGCGATCAGGCGTCCATTTCAAAAGATCGGCACAAATAACTTCCACCTGATCTGCCAAACCCGTGCGATCTAAATTATCATTCAGCCTTTGTAA
Source organism: uncultured Micavibrio sp. (assembly GCA_913057885.1). Classification (GTDB taxonomy): domain Bacteria; phylum Pseudomonadota; class Alphaproteobacteria; order Micavibrionales; family UBA1664; genus UBA1664. The sequence continues at coordinate 3,682 of CAJXOI010000078.1, read as the reverse complement.
TCGTTTTGCCGACACATCCACCGCAGTCACCTTTGCCCCCTTGGCGGCCAATTGCATAGTTTTCCCGCCTGGCGCAGCGCATAAATCCAAAACGGATTTGCCCTGAATATTACCTAACAACGAAACGGGTTTTGCGGATGAATAATCCTGCACCCATTCGTCGGGTGATAGCGTGATGTTGCTTTCCCCGCGAAGGCGGGGATCTCTGTCATCAGATCCCTGCTTTCGCAGGGACGGCAATATGGACCAATGGCCTTTCTTATTCGAAACTCCGATTTTAGCCTCTTCTAAACTGGCTTTTTCGATTTGTCTGGCGATGTCTTCGCCGTAATCTTTAACCCATGTATCCACTACCCATCGCGGTAATAATGGCTTTAAATCAACTTCCCCCCCGCGAATAATATTCCGCAAAACGGCATTCACCATTCCCTTTTGGGCATCACATTTGACTTTCTTACACAGATCCACACAAGTATCGACAGCGGCATGGTCAGGGACGCTATTCATCAATTTAATCTGCGCAACGCCGATTAGCAGGATGATATTCACTGCGGATGGTGGGGTTTTGTGAGCATGCGCATCAATTTGGTTTTGCAGGGCATCTTTATACCGTAACACAAACCCACACAAAGCATGGACAAAAGATTTATCTTGGTCTGAGAGATTGTATTTCCTTGCAAATTTATCCAGCGATTCATCCAACGGCTTACGACCGTCAAAAACCGCCATCAAAACATTCAGGGTGCATAATCTGGAACTCAAGCCATCACTACTCATGCACGGATCATAGCACGAAGACGCCTCACACGCTCTTCCGTTTTTGGATGGGTAGAAAATAAACCATCAACGGCATGCATATGAAGCGGGTTGATAATAAACATATGCGCGGTCGATGGGTTTCTTTCCGCTGCGTTATTATCAATCACCTTGGCCTTGCCGGCAATTTTTTCAAGGGCAGAGGCCAGCCATTCGGGACGGCCACAAATTTCTGCACCCACGCGGTCTGCCTCGTACTCGCGGGCGCGGGAAATTGCCAGTTGAACATCTGGCGCCGGAATGGGTGCCGAAATCGCCACGGCTAATGTACCCAACAATCGCAAACGGCTGTCCCTTGCGCCAAAAAACATGGCAAAATTCGCCAACATTGAAATCGCCCCCGCCATCGTTGCGGTGATGGTCATGACCAATGTGTCGCGGTTTTTAACATGCGCCAATTCATGCGCCATCACGCCCGCAACCTCACCCGCGTCAAGCCGCCTTAATAAACCCGTTGTCGCGGCAACAGAGGCATTGTCTGGATTGCGCCCTGTGGCAAAGGCATTGGGTTGGTCATTTTCAATGATATAAACCTTGGGCATGGGTAATTCGGCATTATCAGCCATTTGCCTGACCATATTGTATAAATCTGGAGCGGTGGATTCATCCACCTGCTTTGCGCGGTAATAGCGTAAAACCATTTTATCGGAATTCCACCAGGCAAAAACATTCATGCCCGCGGCGATCAAGAGGGCGATGACGATCCCCGATGTCCCGCCAACCATACCGCCGATTCCCATAAAGAGCGCGGTCATCACCGCCATTAAAACAAAAGTTTTTGCAATTCCGTTCATAATATCTATTTATATATAAGAAAGAGGTGGCAAAAAAATGACCAAAATAAAAGTTCACAAAAAACCCGCAAAAAAGGATCAAAAACCCGCCGATAAAAAAGAAATTGGCGGCCCCAAAGGCCCAGAGCCAACACGCTATGGCGATTGGGAAAAAAGCGGAAAATGCGTTGATTTTTAAAATTATCTTGCGTTAATATCTATTATTATGTTTTAATGTTACTATGATTGAACAACTTGTATTCATCACAATGCTTTTGACGATTGGATTGCTTAGATATGATAACGGCAATTCCAAGCCGTCACCGCGTGTGACATACGGGTTGATTTAATCTTTTAACTTTTAAATTGGCCTTATTTTTCAAACGAACTTTAAAGGCCAAATTCTCCAAATAAAACGATTGATTATCAGGCCTTTAACATCATAATAAAGGAGCACTGATATGACGATTATAAACACTGAAAAGCCAATCTTAATTGATTTGCCGATGCCTATCGAGACAGATCGGTTGATCATCCGCGAACCCCGCTTTGGTGATGGGCCTGTCGTCAATGAGGCCAAGGCAGAGACATGGGACATGTTGCATCAATGGATGCCGTGGGCAAAAGAAAAAAGCACCGTCGAAGACGATGAGCTAACGATGCGGGAAATGCATGTGAAATTTTTGCAACGTATTGATTTCGCCATGTTGGCCTTTGAAAAAGAAACAGGCCGTTTTGTCGGCGGCACGGGGTTACACCGGTTCGATTGGCACAGCCGTATTATCGAGATCGGGTATTGGTACCGTAAATCCGTTCAGGGCAAAGGATACGCGACCGAGGCCACAAAGGCCTTGATCCGCTATGCCTTTGACGTTTTGGATGCAAACAAGGTGATTATTGCCCATGCACAGGGGAATGAGGCTAGCAAGCGCGTCATTGAAAAGGCGGGATTTGAATTTGAATACGTTGCAAAAAAAGATGCGCTTTTACCAAATGGTGAGTTGGTTGACCATCCATTTTACTGTCTATTTGATGCAAACCACCTGAGAGATTTTAACGTCACATGGGGAGGTCAAAATGATTGAAACAGACCGTTTAATCATTCGTGTTCCCACATTGGACGATTTGGAAAAAATTCAAGCGGCGAAAGAGGCGAATTGGGCAGAATTACAACAATGGATGTGTTGGACGTCAGACGACCAACGCCCCATTGATGCCATGCGATATTACATTGAAACCATCATCCCCGCCGATCATGAAAAGGGGGGATTGCACCTTTATGCCTTTCATAAAGATAACGGTGATTTTGTCATGAGCAGCGGTTTGACGCCCACTGACACACCTGACGTATACACAACCGGCTACTGGGGGAATGTTGATTATTTGGGGCAAGGATACGCCACCGAGACAATGCGTGCGATTATCGATTTTGCTTTTGCAACCCATGGGGCGACAATGTTAGAGATCGCATATTACGAAGGGAATGAAAAATCGCGTCGTATCATCGATAAATGCGGTTTTGAATTTGTGCGGACTTTGACCAAAGCACACAAATCCCACGCAACGGGTGAGATGCTGGATGAATATCGGTACGTATTGACCCGCGATCAGTGGAGGGCACGCCATGTCCCTTAAATTACAAATCCGGTTGATCTTTATCTACACCTTCATGACCCATACGGTATTTTTGTTACCCGTGATCATGCCGTTTTATCAGGATTATATTGGCCTTGGCTTTCGTGAATTGATGATTGGTGAGGCCGTATTTGCCGCCGTTATTATCACGATGGAGGTGCCCAGCGGATGGTTGTCCGATATATGGTCACGGCGTAAAACATTGATTGTGGGATGCGGTTTTGCCGCTGCAGGATATGCCATTATTATGACGGCTAGCGGGTTTTGGCAGGCCGTTTTAGGGCAAGCGGTTATTGGTATCGGCGTGGCCTGTAATTCAGGGACAGTGACGTCTTTACTTTATGACACTTTGGCGGCAAAGGGGAAAGAGCATTTGTATCAACGCCTTGAAGGAAAGCGACACGCCATGGGACTATATGCCGTCGCCACGGCGTCGATTGTTGGCGATATTTTATACC
>CAJXOI010000077.1 GCA_913057885.1 uncultured Micavibrio sp. | reverse complement strand
AGCCAGCTTGTTCAACACCGTAAACCAACATGAACAAGCCCATGAAGAAGAAAATGGTTTCCCATTCCACCTCGCCCAGGGCCTTGTGGACACGGTGCGATTGCTCTTCGGCATTGAATTTATAGATTTCAAGCAACATCAACAGGGCGGCACCGACAAGGGCAACCGTTCCTGGTTCGATCCCTTTACCGTGGCCGTAGACAAACCCGAAAATCACCAACGCCATCACAAATAACGATTTCATCAATAATGTGACATCCGTTAGGGCTTCGCGTGGTTCATACCCCATAATGCGGGCACGCAGACGCATGCTCACGTCAAAACGACGCCCCCAGATCAGGTCAAAAAACACAAGGATAAACACCATGATAATCAATGACGCAGGCCCCGTATTATAGACAAAATCCATAAACGAAAATCCAACGGCCGATCCAATCAAGATGTTGGGCGGGTCACCAATCAGGGTCGCCATACCACCGATATTAGATGCAAAAATCTGTGAAAACAAAAACGGATATGGGTTTAACTTTAACTGATCTGTTAAAAGTAATGTGACTGGCACAATCAACATTACCGTTGTAACATTATCCAACAACGCAGAAAACACAGCAGTGATAATCGCCAAACCAGCAAGCAATGATCTAGGGTTACCCTTAACCTGTTTTGCCGTTAAAATAGCAACATATTGGAAAACACCTGATTTTTTTGTAATCCCTACAATCGCCATCATTCCGATCAAAAGGAAGATTGTATTGAAATCAATTCCCTGAACCGCGGTGTGCTGGTTCATCACACCCAGGAAAATCATTAACCCTGCCCCAATCAAGGACACGACGGCGCGGTTAATTCTTTCGGATATAATGAAGGCATAGGCAATGACCATAATTGTGGCCGATACCAATATTGCGGGGCTTAACCCGACCATATCACCTAAATTGACAAGTGGTTGCCATTCAAAAATTGCCCCAGATGGTGCGACGGTCTCGCCGCCATGTGCTGAAACTCCCATTTTTTACTCTCTTTCGTAATTTTTTGATTTTTTTTAGTTTGTCTTATTCAGAATCAGATTCATCTGCCTCAATCTGTAACAAAGCTTCGATTGCCGATTGTTCAGAAATCAATCCCTTTAAGTGCCCTGATGCTGGATCTACCACGGGCAACGGTGACCCGTATTTTGTTAGCATTCTTAGCGTTTCCCATGTCTGTGTGTTTGTTGTGATTTTGACGCAATCGTCGGATGATACATGGTCAACAACGCGGGATGGATACATCTTTTTTAACCGTGATGCGAGCACCGAGCTTGCACCCGTTGCAAAATCGAGCGTTTGAATCCCTTGTGTCATATACGATGGTACGAGGGCCTTGATCACATCATGGGCAGAAAACATACCCTTAAACACGCCGTTACTATCAACAACAGGAACTGCACGGATTTGTTTTTCATTAATCAGGCGGAGAGCGTCTTCAACAGTCGCATCGTCGGCAATCGTGATGATACTATTGACGCCAAGTTTAGATAAAATACGTTCAGGCGACATTTCATTTTCCCTTTTTTAAAAGTTTAAAAATTTGCCGACTTCGGAAAAGAGAATCATATTCTCTTTTCCAAAATCGCGGGCAATATACGCCTGTGAAATTGCAATGCAACAATTATTTTATATAATTTGAAAATTAATTTACGGACCTATGACAATTTATCTTTTACTAAGCTGCTTACGGCCCCCATATTGATTTGGCCAGCATAATCAGATTTCAAAATCGCCATCACCTTGCCCATATCACGCGGGCCTTCTGCACCTGATTGAGCGATCACATCATCAATAACCTTAGAGAGTTCATCGCCCTCCAACTGTTTAGGCATATAACGGTTAATAACGGCTATTTCCGCTTCTTCTTTGGCAGCCAGTTCAGGACGATTATTATCTTGATACATTTTCACTGACTCCTCACGCTGCTTTAGCATTTTTTGGAGCGTTGATAAAACATCGGCATCGCTAACGCTTCCCTCGCCTGCAACGCGGATCTCAATATCCTTGTCTTTTAGCGCGGCATTCACCAACCGTAAAGTCGCCAATGTTTCGGCATCCTTATCCTTCATCGCTTGCTTCATATCATTAGTAATTTGTGTGCGTAAATCTGACATTTCTTAAATTTCCTTGGCAAATAGTCTTTATTTTGTTTATACAATAGCTCTCTAGTAACCGATAGCCAAGAGGAACTAGAAAAATAATGTCTGATATTTTCCCAACTGCCCTGATTATTTTGGATAATGGTATTGTCATTGAAGGTCATGGCATAGGCGCCGAAACAATCAATGTCGGCGAAATATGCTTTAATACCGGTATGACCGGGTATCAGGAAACATTGACTGATCCCTCTTACGCATCACAAATTATAACCTTTACGACCCCTCATATTGGGAATGTCGGCACAAACAAAGATGATTTGGAAAATGATAATCCCGCTGCGTTGGGACTTATTATTCGAGAAAAGCCAACTATGCCATCCAATTATCGATCGACACAATCTTTAGATGATTGGCTTAAGGAAAAGACATTACCGGGCATTTATGGTGTAGACACACGGGCCCTTACACGTCAAATTCGCGATCACGGGGCACCCAACGGTGTTATTGCCGTCAATTACAAAGGCGAATTTGATATCAATACCCTAAAAGACATGGCGCGCGGCTGGAATGGTTTAGAGGGGATGGATTTGGCCGCCGAGGTCACATGCAAGGCTTCGTATGAATGGTCGAGCAAAATTCACGACCTGATAGACACGTCATCAAATGATAATCAATGTGATTATCATATTATTGCCATTGATTATGGCGCAAAAAGCAATATCCTGAGATGCCTTGCCAATACAGGGGCGCATGTAACCGTTGTCCCTGCCCAAACAACTGCAGAGGATATCATTGCCCTCAGTCCTGATGGCGTGTTTCTCTCAAATGGCCCTGGCGACCCTGCCGCCACTGGAAAATATGCGGTCCCCACAATTAAAGCTCTGCTTCAACAAAACATTCCAATATTTGGAATTTGTTTAGGTCATCAGGTATTGGCATTAGCCCTTGGTGGGCAAACAAAAAAAATGCATCTCGGACATCGTGGGGCGAACCACCCTGTCAAAGACCTCCAAACACAACGCGTTGAAATTACATCGCAAAATCATGGATTTGCCGTTTTGGCGGATACATTACCAGACACCGTTGAAATTACGCACCAAAGCCTTTTTGACGGATCGAACGAGGGATTAAAGTTAAAAGACGGATATGCCTTTTCCGTTCAATACCACCCGGAGGCATCGCCCGGCCCCACCGATAGCCATTATTTATTTGATCGATTTATCGATATGATTGATAATCACAAAGAAGCAACAGCATAGATAGAGGATACAAACTCATGAAACTATTTGCCTTAGTATTACTAACGCTTGCAACTCTTGGCTTATCTGCATGTGCTAACACTTTGGACGGTGCGGGACGTGACATTGAAAACGCGGGTCAAGCCATCCAGAAAACCTTTTAACTTTATATAATTTGGAACTATTCCCCGCATCCTCCGTTTACGGTTTGTAACGGAAGGTATGAAATGAGGAATGTCTCTTTTTTTATATTATCACCTCCAACAGATTTCCTCGTTATTGCGTATGCTTCGACAACGTCCGGGCAGGCTATAGTGACTGACGAGGGGTATATCTCCCTCACTGGATATGTTGATACAATAGGAAATGATAGTTTCACAATTGTTATAAGTGACGATGAACGCATAGATGTCATTATGGAACCTATTAACCAGGAAACTATGGATAATTTAATCGAGGGAGACATATTGCAAAGAGACTCATATGTAACTGTTACCGGATCACTAATTGATGATGTAACTGGATCAACCATTGAGGCCGAAACCATCGACGTTTTATCCAGAAAACATAATCAATATGATTAATGCATGTATTTGAAACTTAATGAAAGAGAGGAGAATTTCTATGAAATTTTTTAAATTATTTATTTTAATGTTAACTGTGTCTGCCGGGGCTGCAGGACTTTCTGCGTGTGAAAATACATGGGAAGGTGCCGGCCAAGACGTAGAAAATGTTGGAGAAGAAATGCAGTATTAATATACAAAATAGTAAAAGCCCCTTCAGATCAGGGGGCTTTTTTTCAACTTTATGGAGCTACGGTCCTCTGGCGACGCTTCATAATACCTAAAGCCCCTACACCAGCAAGCAATAACCAAGCAGACATTGGCAATGGAATTGGAGCCAGCGGGTCATGTGGATCACGCGGGTCAATGGGATCATGTGGATCGTTAGGGTCAATCGGAAATATTGGTGTGCCTGGCGTTCCCGGAGTTCCCGGTGTGCCTGGCGTTCCTGAAATCCTTGTAACTGGCGTACCAGGTGTGCCAAAGTCAAATGGCGTTGAAGAAACGCCTGCACTTTCAAAAGCCATCGCAGTTATTGAATTTGTCTCTGGCAAATAAGTCTGTGACCCCATGCATGATGTGTAGGAATGCGTATTAAACTGTTCCATGCTTCGTGAAACCGTTAATTCACCTGTTTGGAAATTAAACGACATGTAATCTGCCGATAGGGCTATGTCGCCATCTATTAATGCACGGTAATCAGGGATAAACATCCCCTCTGTTGCATCAATTTCACGTATTCCAAATTCATTGGCACGTGTGTAATCATGGTAACCGCATGTTTGTCCTAACAAGCCAACCACATCCATCATATCGACATCCATGTGCTCGCCCCAAATTACGTGTGGTGTCACACCCGTTGGAATATCCATCGTATTAAGGTTTGCTTGGCAGTTATCTAATTCATTCGTAAGGTCTTGGTTCCCCTCAAACGCAACGGCCAAAACATAATCGCTATTTTGTGTTGTCAAATACGCCTGAATTGGTAAACCTTGGGTCATCGCCTCTTGAAAGGCATCAAAATACGCAGGATCTGTTACACGAACTGTGTATTCATTATCCTCATATTGTATAATTTCCGCAGGAACGGCTTCACCATCTATGTGAAGCGTTGTTTCCCCTTCAACCAAAGGCGCACCGCCTTGAATACGAACAAAATCGTAATGATCTTCATTGGCATCAGCAACAACGATGTATTGAACATTGGCGCGGTAAGAATCACGATCAACAGACATCATAGATTGAACAGCCTCTTGTGGGGTAGAGCCATTAGCAATAGCTTCACGGAAATCTGCACCGTTATAGGCCTGCATACGGCCGCTTTTATATGCACTTAGTACACAGTATCTAACGTCCTGACCATCGATATTTTCCTGAGCAGCCCAAACACTGACGCCTGAATTCGAGCCCTCATAATTCATATTGACCATACCAAAATCGAAATT
>CAJXOI010000076.1 GCA_913057885.1 uncultured Micavibrio sp. | reverse complement strand
TCCTTTAATAAGGTTGAGAGCATTATCATCCTTGGTCATTTGTACCACAAAGGCGCGGTCAATTTTGATTGTGTCAATGGGGTAATGGTGAAGGTAAGACAGGGAAGAATATCCTGTACCAAAATCGTCTATGGCAATATGAAATCCGCTTTCTTTGCAGGCCATCAACATTTCACGCACTTTTTCAGGATTGTTCATCAAAAGGCGCTCTGTCATTTCAATTTTTACCTCTTGCGGCTTGGTGCCTGTTTTTTGGCAAACGGCCAGTAATTTTGAGAGAAAATCAGGGTGAAGCATGTCAATGGCGGTGAAATTGACACTCATAAACAAATCATCTTTGTTAGATGCCTTCTTCAACCTTTGAAGGGCGCTACACGCTTCTTCAATCGCCCAATCGGATGCATGAATGATCAATCCGCTATCCTCGGCGATGGGGATAAATAAATTCGGCGGCATGAACCCTTTATGGGGATGATTCCAACGCATCAAGGCTTCAAAACCTTTTATATCCTTTGTTTCAAGGTCGATGATCGGTTGATAATGCAGGATAAGCTCTTTGTTATCAATTGCATGTTTAAATTCATTTGCTGTTTTCAAGTTTTCGACCGCTTTTCCACTTTGGGTCAACAAACGTTCTGTCTCTTCGGCGGGGGGATAGCTGTTTCCCTCACCAAAAACATGGATACGGGAAATGGTGTCGCGATAACGGTTAAGGACAACCTGCATAATCATTTTCATGATCGGGTCTGAGGCGTTCACACGGCGTTTAAAATCGTCTTCGGTGATCTTGACCATACTGCATTCCGTTACTGCGCGGATGGATGCTGTACGGCGTTTTTGGTCAATTAAGGCCATTTCACCGATAATCGTTCCCTCGCCACGTGTGGCGATTTTTTGTTCGGAGTTACCTGGATGGGTGATGAAAATTTCAACTTCACCTTGTTCAATGATATAGGCGCAATCACCGATTGTGCCTTGTTCCATGACCATTTCACCAGGTTGGAATTTTGTGTATATGGTGTCTTTTACGGACATAAAAACAATCTTGTCCGATTTTTACGAGGGTTTCAAATGAATAAGTTTGTTGACAGCCTTGGTATTTATGCGTTAGAACACATCAAAATTTAAGAAAAGTAAGGGTAAGACAATGAAAGTCGTTAATTCTTTGAAAAGTTTGAAAACACGTGGCCGTACTTGTAAAACAGTTCGTCGCAAAGGGCGTGTTTATGTTATTGACCCAAACAACCCTCGCAACAAGGCGCGTCAGGGCTAATGTCACCTGTTTTAAAAGATTTTAAAAAGCCCTCGTATTTTCGGGGGCTTTTTTGTGTGTGAATAACAATTTAGACTAGCGCAAACACGTGAAACCCGCTAAAAGCATGACATGGCTAAAAATTTCTTCGGTCTTTTTTCAGGTATATTTTCTATGGTGTCCGCTGACATGGCGATTGACCTTGGTACGGCTAATACTCTTGTGTACGTTAAGGAAAAAGGAATTGTTTTAAACGAACCTTCGGTTGTTGCAATTGCCTATATTAATGGCAAAAAACAGGTTTTGGCCGTCGGTAACGAGGCTAAACAAATGTTGGGCCGCACGCCCGGAAATATTACCGCTATTCGCCCTCTGCGTGATGGCGTGATTGCGGATTTTGATGTGGCCTAGCCAATGATTACTGATTTTATTCGTAAAGTTCATAATCGACGGTCGTTTGTATCCCCGGAAATTGTGATATGTGTGCCGTCGGGGTCAACCGCGGTTGAACAACGCGCGATTACAGAGGCAGCTGAAAGTGCAGGCGCAAGGAAGGTTTACTTGATCGAAGAACCAATGGCGGCGGCAATTGGGGCAGGGCTGCCGGTGACAGAGCCAACGGGATCAATGGTTGTTGATATTGGCGGTGGCACGACGGAAGTTGCGGTTGTCTCCCTAGGTGGCGTTGTTTATGCCCGTTCCGTGCGTGTTGGTGGTGATAAAATGGACGAGGCCATTATCGCTTATATCCGACGTGTACATAATTTGTTGATCGGAGAATCGACGGCGGAGCGGATTAAAAAGGAAATTGGGTCGGCGTGTCCCCCTGCGGACGGCGACGGCCGCCAAATGAAAATCAAGGGGCGTGACCTGATGAACGGCGTTCCTAAAGAAATTATTATGTCAGAGCGGCAAATTGCTGAAGCGTTAACTGAACCTGTTAGTCAGATTGTGGAGGCCGTCAAGGCCGCATTGGAGAATACCGCACCTGAATTGTCAGCAGATATAGTAGACAAAGGAATTGTTTTAACAGGTGGCGGTGCGCTATTGACGAATTTGGATTATGTTTTGCGCTATGCTACCGGATTACCCGTCATTGTGGCGGATGACGCGTTAATGTGCGTGGCGCTGGGGTCGGGACAGGCATTGGAGGAAAAATCAATTTTGACCGCGTCGACACTACAATCTCAAGTCGCGGCCTAGACTTGCCGCCCCTTGCGCAGTTTTTGTAAACGTTTTAGAATAAGATTCGTACTAATCACTTGAAGAAAAGTTAATTTTTCTTTAATGCTGAAAAGGTTGTACAAAATTGCCTTTGTTTCAGGGGGCAGGAGAGCAAAAAGTGAAGAGTGGATCAATCGGACTAGGTTTGGCAACGCGCCAAATGTCCATATCAACAGTGCAGGATAAAAAGCAGAAAACATGCGGTGTTTTCTTTCTTTCATTATCTCTTGTTCTTTTGGCTTTGAATATCCTTGTTCCATCACTTGTCAATAAAGCGAAACAATATGTTGCCGATCAGGCCGTCGTTGCCACAGAAACGGTCTTTTCACCCGTCCAATATGCTGCTACGGAATTAATGCGGGTTAAGGCATTGTGGGAAGTTCAAAAAAATAATGAGATGTTAGCCGCAGAAAATGAACGTTTGATTGAATGGTTTCAAACGGCTAATCGTTTGGATGCTGAAAATAGAGCCCTTCGCGAATTATTGAACATGAAAGAAGAAGACGCTGTTCAATATCACGCGGCCAAAGTGATTGCCGATACGGCAACACAATATTCCCATACGATTTTGGTACGTATGGGTTCTGAAGATGGTCTAACCAAGGGGCAGGGTGTGTTGAGCCATGAGGGATTGATTGGACGCGTCATTGAAACCGGCCAGAAAACTGCACGTGTTTTACTGATGAGTGATGTCAATTCGCGTATTCCCGTTACGATTGAGGGAACTCAGGATCGAGCCATTTTGGCCGGGACAAATGATGGCGATCCTATACTGGATCATTTACCTAAATCTCATGCAATCGCTGAAGGACAGAGAGTTGTTACCTCCGGTCATGGCGGTATTTTTCCATATGGTGTGCCTGTCGGGGAAACATATAAGACAAAAGATGGTTGGATCGCTGTCCGTCCATTCGCTAACGCTAACCGTGCAAACTATGTACAAATCGTTGATTATGGTGTGCCTGCGGGGTCTGCAACACGGTCCGTTGCGTCATCTGGGTCAACATATCTAAGATAATCTTGTGAGCTCTCTCTATTCGCAAAGGCCACCTTTTATCAAGGCATTGCCGATTTATTTTTTAAATCTGGTTTTACTGATTTTATCGACGCAAACAGTTGATTTTGTGGCCGTTGATAATGTGCATGTTGTTGTGTTTCTCACTGCAATTTTTTATTGGGTCGTACATTTGCCAGCCGTTTTGCCATTATGGTTTATTTTTATAGCAGGTCTAACAATTGATTTTTCTTTGGATTCATTGTTGGGCCTTCATGCTTTCGCCTTTGTTCTCTATACGCTGGTTTTATACAAAACGCGGCGAATTATACTGTCGCAACCTTTTATTTATCACCTTATTATATTTATTTTGTCTGTGGCGTTTTTTGAGCTGCTTCGATGGGGGGGGGTCAGTCTCTTATCCATGCAAATTCTCTCTGTTTTGCCTTCTTTATTGGCGGTGGTCTTGAATATTGTGGCTTTTATACCACTGACCCTTGTTTTAAGGCACCTACACCGTGTAGTCTCTGGCTATGGACGGTCATCCCTCTAAGCAATTTTCGCGGCGGGCATTTATGCTTGGCGTGTGTTCGGCTGCACTTTATGGCGGTTTAATGACCCGTCTTGGGTGGTTACAGATAGTGGAGGGGAGACAATTTCAAACTTTATCCGATCAAAATCGCATTCATGTTAACTTAATGACGCCTGTGCGCGGATACGTGATTGATCGCTCTGGCCACATGTTGGCATATAACGAACAAAATTTTCGCGTGCAGATTGTGCCTGAACAAACCAATGATATGGACCAATCTCTGGATAATCTGTCCCGAATTATTGATTTGCGGCCATCGGAAAAACAAGCCGTCAAAGACAGAGCCTCGCGACAAGCACGTTTTATACCGATCAAGATTAAAGACAATTTGACGTGGGAGGACGTGTCTGCCATTGAAATTTCTTTACCTGACCTGCCCGGTATATCCATCGATGTTGGGCAAAAACGCCTTTATCCCTATGAAGATAATTTTGCGCATATTGTAGGTTATGTAGGGGCCGTATCTGAAAAAGATATGACGGATGAACCGATTTTACGTCTGCCTGATTTCCAAATCGGAAAAACAGGCATTGAGAGGATTTTTGAACAATCCTTACGTGGAAAGGCCGGAACAAAATCGATTGAGGTCAACAGCGCAGGACGTATGGTAAGAGAGTTGGACACCCAAAAAGGACATATCGGATATTCCGTTGGATTAACTATTGATCGCGATTTGCAAAAACAGGTGATGCAAATTTTATCCCGTGAAAAATCGGCATCGGCTGTTGTTATGGATGTGCATAGTGGTGAGGTCTATGCCTGCGCCTCTTATCCGTCTTTTGATCCCAACCTATTTGCGACGCGTCTACCGGCGGATGTGTGGCGTGATTTAAACAGCAATCCAGGGAAACCCCTTAATAACAAAGCAATTTCAGGCCAATATCCACCCGGGTCAACCTTCAAAATGATTACCGTGCTTGCAGCGTTGGAAGCACGAGTGATTGATGAAACGACAACGTATTTTTGTAATGGGCACTTTGATGTGAATAAAGAACGGTTTCATTGTTGGAAGCGGGCAGGGCACGGGTCGATGGACCTTTATAGTGCCTTGGAAGAATCATGCGATGTTTTTTTCTATAACATTGCTGAAAAATTGGGGATTGAACAAATTGCCGATATGGCGCGGCGTTTTGGTTTGGGACAGGATTACGGTTTGTTCTTACCATTAGAATCCAGAGGATTGGTGCCTGATAAACACTGGAAACGTGGGCGATTTGGAACTGAATGGCATTTGGGAGAAACTATTAATGCGACGATCGGTCAAGGGTATCTTTTGACAACGCCAATGCAATTGGCCGTGATGACGGCACGACTCGTGAATGGCGGTT
>CAJXOI010000075.1 GCA_913057885.1 uncultured Micavibrio sp. | reverse complement strand
AGCCTTCTCCCCATCGTCTTGCGTCTCGCCGATGGAATGGTATGCGTGTCGGTCTTTTGGGAGGGTCATTTAACCCCCCCCATAAAGGCCATATGCATATTGCCTTAACGGCGTTGCGCCAACATAAATTCCATGCCATTTGGTGGATGGTTTCCCCACAAAACCCGCTCAAATCAAAATCAAATAATTTCACCAAACGCATAGCAATGACACGCCGTTATGTCAGACACCCCAAGATGGTTGTCACCGACATCGAAAATCGTTTCAACACATGTTATAGTTACCAAACCGTTTTGGAATTACAAAAACATTTTCCGAGAACAAGATTTACTTGGATTGCCGGTATGGATAACGCCCGTATTTTTCATCGTTGGGATCATTGGCCTCTTTTGCTGCGCCGCATACCCTTTATTTTTTTCAATCGTCCGCCAAACCATATGGTGATGAATGCCAATATAGTCCGCCTTTACCGCGGTAAGAAAAATGTTAAATGGACACTGAGAGGAAAAACACGCAATATTTCATCTACTGCATTGCGGCAGAATAAGATTGCACGATTTTTAAAATCTGGGGTATACTAAAAACACAAGGAGAAAAACTTTACCGAATGAGTAAAAAAAATACGCCCGAAATTTTACGGGATCTGATATTAGAGGCACTGGACGAAAATAAGGCCGAAGATATTGTCACAATTCCCCTTCAAGGGAAATCACCCATCGCTGATTACATGATTATTGCCTCGGGCCGGTCCGCAAGGCACGTTGTTGGTTTATCGAACAACATAACCGAAACATTGGCGAAGAACGGTTTCACAAAAATCAAATTCGATGGTAAAGACAATGGTGATTGGGTTTTAGGTGATTCTGGCGATGTAATTATTCACCTTTTCCGTCCTGAAGTTCGCGATTTCTATAATATTGAAAAAATTTGGTGCGATCCTGAGTTTTTAGAACAATATCAAGCGAAGCGCGAATTGCAAACGCTTGATGCCTAATCATGGCCATTACAATTTTATGCCCTTCCTCGCTCAATAAGGATACGGTTATCAAATCTTTATGCGATGATTATATCAAACGTATTCAAGATGATATTCAAATAATTGAATGTGCTATAAAAACGAAGTCCAAAGATACAGGCGATGTGATTAAGCAAAAACAGGCCGAATCCGTTTTAAAACAAATTGAGAAATTACCAAAGAACACGGCGTTAATAGCACTGGATGAACGCGGTCAGAAACTCTCCTCTACAGCATTATCAAAGCAACTAGACAAAATGGAGCTGCAGGGCTTTTCATCCTTTTGTTACATCATCGGCGGAGCCTATGGTTTAGGACAAACAGTTTTGGATAAGGTGGATTTTAAATTGTCTTTTGGCGAGATGGTCTGGCCCCATCGCCTGATTGCAGTCATGCTTTTAGAACAGATTTATCGTGCATATCAAATTCGTTCCGGACACCCCTACCACAAATATTGAATAAACGTTATAGATAAAATATGCGTTTTCTTTTTTTGTGCGTACTCATTTTATGGCCGTCTTATTCACTCGCTAGTCGCGTTGATGATTTGCGCAGTTTAACGCGGTCTATTCGCGCAGCCGAGGAACAAAATAACCAATTGCGACAACAAATTGATGATTTGGCTACACAGATGGAAACGCTTGAAATCAAAATACGCGGCGACCTTTTTCAGGCCACACAGACACTTCATCGCCTGCGTCGGATGGAGCAATCAAAAATGTCGCTCACATTTTTACTATCCGACCAAAGCTTTCAAGATAATTACTACAGCTATAGACGCCACCAGTATTTATATAAAACATTTTCTGTCTCTCTTGATTCTTTTGAGAAGGAAATGAATAAACTACAATCCACACAAAAACAGATTGCCAATTATTTAAATCGTCAGGAGGATCTGAAGGCGGAGATTGATAGCCTGCTCCAAAAAATTGCAGAACAATATGATGAGGCGCAAATCGAAGCATCCTATAAAATTATTCAACAAGATTATGACTCTCTCAATAATCTGCTTTATGACCTTACAAACACTAAATTACCTCAAACCATTTTGAATCAACCCCTGTTATTTTCCATGCCTGTGTCTGGTGTCATAAAACAACAAGGAAAAGGGATTTCGATAAACACATCGGAAAATGCTCTTGTCACTGCCCCAGCGCAAGGAGTCGTAGCCTTTGCCGGCGATTTTCAAAATTTGGGAAAAATCATTGTGATTCAACACCCTGAAAACTATATCTCTATTTTAAGGGGGTTTGGCCGGCTATTCGTCGAAAATGGTTTTTACATTGAGGCCGAAGAACCCATTGGCACAGTTCATCAACAAGGTGATAAAAAAAATACGATCGGCTCTATGCTTTATTACGAGCTCAGGTATAATGAAAGCCATATTGATCCGATTCAGAAAATAACAGGTTTATAATTTATGTCCGCACTTCGCATTCTTGCCCTTTGTCTTATTTTGTCTCTTTCTTTCCCTGCCTTTGCGCAAGATCAAAGAACCGCCGGGGCGGAATATGAAGACCCATATAAATACATCAAACTTTTTGGCGATGTTTTTGAGAGGGTGAAAGCACTCTATGTTGATGAGTTAACTGACAAAGAACTTGTAGAGCACGCCATTGACGGCATGTTGACCGGACTTGACCCCCATTCGGCTTACCTAAACGATGATGGCTATGACGACATGAAAGTTCAGACGCGCGGAACATTTGGCGGTCTAGGGATCGAAGTGACAATGGAAAACGGCTTTGTAAAAGTTGTTTCGCCAATTGATGACACACCTGCTTATGAAGCGGGTGTAAAGGTCGGCGATCTGATTACTCATTTGGATGGAAAACCAGTTATGGGACTATCTTTATCAGAAGCCGTTGATATCATGCGTGGCCGTGTTGGTACGACGATTGAATTGACCATTCGCCGTGAAGACGTCGGCGAACCGCTTAAAATAAAAATTCAACGCGATATTATTAAGATTCGATCTGTACGCCATCGTATTGAAGGTGATGTCGGTTATATCCGCATTACAACTTTTAACCAACAAACAACCCCAGGTGTCGAGACAGCAGTTAAAGAAATTCAAGAAGAACTTGGCGAAGACCTCTTGGGTTTTGTTATCGACCTTCGAAACAATCCAGGAGGCCTCTTGACCGAAGCAATCGGTGTTTCAGACCATTTTTTAAACTATGGCGAAATTGTTTCCACCCGTGGACGACAGGAAGAAGACATACGTCGCGATATGGCCACCAAGGGTGATTTAGCCGATGGATTGCCGATGGTTGTTTTAATTAACGGGGGGTCGGCTTCGGCCTCTGAAATTGTGGCAGGTGCCTTGCAAGACCATCGACGCGCGGTTGTCATGGGTGAAAAATCATTCGGAAAAGGATCTGTACAAACCGTGATACCCTTACCGGAATCTGCCGCAATGCGCCTTACTACGGCACGCTATTACACGCCGTCGGGCAGATCAATTCAGGCCAAAGGTATTGTCCCGGATATTATTGTTGAATTGGCGCGTGTAGAGGAATTGGACAATGGCGGATTGATCAAAGAGTCTGATTTACAAGGGGCATTAACAAATGGCGACGGTGTTGAAGAGAGTGATCTGGTCACAGACAGCCACCTTCAATTAAGTGACGAAGCCAAAGAAGACTATCAACTGTTACGCGCGATTGACTTGTTACGAGGTGTTGCCCTTTACAACAGCAATCAGCCTGTCACCATGACTGAGACCGAGAGCGAGAGCACAAGCAGTGATGAGCCTGACCTATCTTCAGAATAAGGCGGATTTGTTTCGCCGCCTATCCATTGGCATTGCCCTTGGTTTGATTGTTATTGGCTTGATGACATTGATCGGTGGACAATCAACGTCAACGCCCCAAAAATTTGAAGATTCTGATTTGGATATTGAAACCGTGGCGGTTGAATCAATGCCAGAGGAAAGAGATCAAAATTTAGAGGGCGTGATTAATCCCAATAATGAAAAAGCGAAACGCTATCGTTTTTTTGCGCGTAACAAATCACCTTTGTCACGAGAACAAATTGATGCCATTACAAATGGCGATCCGTTAATGAGTGTTGTAGTTATGAATGTTGGACAACAGCAATCATTTATCGATCACTTAATAGAAAAATTGCCTACCGATGTCACGGTTGGCATATCACCTCATTTGTCGTCTCAATCCGAAAATGCAACAAAGCTATGGGATTTTGGATATGAAACATGGATGGTAATGGCGGCCATAACATTGGAAGTAAACCACGATCATGGCAATTTTGCCCTCACCCCTACAAATAACTTTGAATATAATATGGGTTTGTTGGAAGACCAATTAGGTGACAAAACTTATTTGACCGGTTTAATTTTACCCGCGCGCGCCTTAATTAAAAGGTCAGGAAAATTATGGGAAGACATTGTCTATGATATTTTTGGACAAGGGTATGGTTTACTCGACAACACTGATGGCATTCTCAAACCCTCTCTTTATTTTTATGATGATCATCGTGCTCCTTACCTGGAATCGGATATGGCAATCAACGACCTGTTAACGCTTGATATGTTTCGGGATATCCTTGATAACGCCCGCCAACTTAGCCTGAATGACAACCGATATATTCTTACGATTAGTGCGAGCACGCCTGCACATCTTGACATTTTGTCGGAATGGCTCAATTCTCTACCTAATGATGGCATTACTCTAGTGCCGCTTTCTGCGCAAGCCCAACTATAAAAAGGATAATACAAAAACTTATGAGCACAGATTATTCAGACCTCCCCTATCGCCCATGCGTTGGCATTTTCTTATTCAATGATGATAAGAAAATTTTTGTGGGTGAGCGGCTGGATAATCCCGGATCATGGCAAATGCCCCAAGGTGGCATGAACGAGGGCGAAACAATTGAACAAGCGGCATTTCGAGAAATGCGCGAGGAGGTCGGTACTGACAAGGCCGAATTGGTGCGCATCTCTGATACTGTTTATACTTATGACCTACCGCATCATTTATTGGGGAAATTATGGCAGGGAAAATATAAAGGCCAGGAACAAAAATGGGTAGCCCTCCGCTTTACGGGTGAGGAACGTGAAATCACTCTTTATGACGGTGTCCACCCTGAATTTATGAATTACCGATGGTCGCATTTTGACAATGTCTGTGACGATATTGTCCCTTTTAAAAAGGAAACCTATCTCAAGGTCCTCGAAGAATTTAAGGATTTAGTGGTCTAGTATTTAGGTGATTTAGTGTTTATGAAACAACACAAATCACCAAAACTAATTCATACCGCTCCATGATGGGTCGGACGCGTCGCCGGGCGTTGGGATCATCCGCTCGTTAAATCCGGTCACATCAATAACATAAGATTTCACATCACGGCGATTGCCCCGCGCCACTTCCTT
>CAJXOI010000074.1 GCA_913057885.1 uncultured Micavibrio sp. | reverse complement strand
ATTACAAAACCGCAAACCATCCGAAACGCATATAACGATTGTTCCATCCGAAAAATTAAACAGCAAGGACAAACACGACCAAACATTGATGGTCATGTTGATGCGGGACATGCCGTTTTTGATTGATTCGATTACAGCGGAATGCGTGCGGTCACAACACACGATTGAGGGGGTTTTGCACAATACCTTATTGGTCGATCGAAAAAAGTCGGGGGCGTTAGAAAAAGTTAGCGTCAAAACGAAAAAAGTTGATGAAGGGCACCAACGCGAGTCATTTATGGTTTTGACCCTGCAGGGCATTTTTGGAAAGAAAATGGCCGCAGATTTGGAAAAGTCACTACGCGACATAGTCACTGACGTTAGTTTCGCAACCCGCGATTGGCAGGCTATGCGCGAGGCGGTTAAAACATCAATCGCCGATTTAGAGTCATCTCACGTAAACGTCAGCAATGCGTTAAAGCAGGAGTACCAGGCTTTTTTGGATTACATCTATGATAATAACTTTACCCTTTTGGGATATCGCGAATACAAGCTCACTGAAAAAGGCGGCAAAGTTGTTTCCGAAATTGTTAAGGGATCAGGCCTTGGCCTTTTAAGCGATACCAAGCGACCTGTCTACCTGAATAAAACACGGCAGGAACTTCCAAGCGAGCTTCAAAAAAAGCGTTTGGAACAAGATCCCGTCACCGTGGCCAAAGTTAATAAACGATCTACCGTCCACCGTCCTGTGCCCATGGATGCCATAGCAGTCAAAACCTATGACAAAAAAGGTAAGGTGAATGGCGAGCGATTATTTATAGGCCTGTTTACGTCCGTCACTTATTCACGATCTATTCAGGATATTCCATTGTTGCGTTATAAGGTCAATCAAGTCGTCGAACAAACGGGTTTCGGTTATAACAGCCATAATTACCGGGCCTTAATTCATATTTTGGAGAAATATCCGCGTGACGAATTATTTCAAATCGACATCACTCTTTTGAAAAAATACGCACAATCCATCATGGTTTTACAAGAACAGCCAAAGGTCGCCCTTTATGTCCGCGAAGATCCTTTTAAACGATATGTTTCATGTCTTGTTTATGCACCGCGTGATAAATACGAGACAAATTTAAGGGTCACAATACAAACCATATTAGAAGAAGCTTTTGGCGGTATTTGCGAAAGCTTCCAGACCGTTCTGGACGACAGCCCGCTTGCCCGCGTGATCTACCGTGTAGCCCTACCAGAAGAACTCATGAATAAAAGGTTCAATTTCAAGGCGATTGAGAATAAACTCATCATGGCCGCGCGAAGCTGGCAAGAAAAAATTCGCACAACATTATTGGACCATTGTGAAACGGAAAAAGAGGCCTTGGCGCTCAGTGAAAAGTACGCTGTCGCCTTTCCGTCATCATATCAAGATAATGTCACGCCTGATCAAACGTATGACGATATTCGAAAGATAGAAACCTTGCTTGAGACTGGTGACTTTGCACTTGATCTTTATCATCAAGACAATGCCCAAAAACACCAATTGAATCTTAAAATATTTCATCCTGAAACGCCTGTCACTTTGTCAGATATTCTACCAATCCTTGAAAATTTCGGATTTAACGTAATCGCCGAGAACCCGCATAAAATTTGTGTCGATAACCGCCATGTCTGGATTCATGATTTTGATATTGAATATAAAAATCCCGAACACGCACGTGCCTTAAAGGACATAAAGCACATTTTTGAGAATGGCTTACGTGCCATTTGGACTAAAGAGGCCGAGAATGATGCCTTGAATTCGCTGATGGCAACATCAAAAATGCCATGGCGAGATGTTCTTGTTTTACGCGCGATGGTCAAGTATATGCGTCAGACGGACATGCTTTATACCCCTGCCTATATGATGCGAGCGGTAACCGATCACCCTCATATCGCCGATTTGTTTTTGGAGTATTTTTACGCGCGCCACAAACCCGTTCATTCAAAAGACAAACGCCAAACATTGATGGCAAGCAATAAAAAGAAAATCCTAAAGAAACTAGAAGATGTCTCTTCATACGACCAAGATAGGATTCTGCGTCATTTGTTGCAAATCTTGGAATCAACGCTGCGGACAAATTTCTTTCAAAATAAATCATACGTGTCCTTTAAGTTGGATAGCCAAGGGATAGACATCTTGCCCCAACCAAAACCGTGGAAAGAGATATTTGTCTATTCCACACGTGTCGAGGGTATTCACCTACGTGGTGGTAAGGTTGCACGTGGCGGCCTTAGGTGGTCAGACCGTCACGAGGATTTCCGTACCGAGGTTTTAGGGTTAATGAAAGCTCAAACCGTAAAAAACGCGGTCATTGTCCCCGTTGGATCAAAAGGTGGATTTGTTGTCAAAAACCCACCATCCTCAGGTAATCGTCAGGACCATATTGATGAAGGTATTGCGTGTTATAAAATCTTTATACGCGGGTTGTTAGACCTTACGGATAATATGGAGGGTAAAAAAATTATCCCTCCTAAAGACGTTGTCCGACATGACGAAGACGATGCCTATCTGGTAGTTGCTGCAGATAAGGGAACGGCAACATTTTCCGACATTGCCAACAGACTATCCGAAGAATACGGATTTTGGCTTGGTGATGCTTTTGCCTCTGGTGGGTCCGCGGGATATGATCATAAGGCCATGGGAATTACAGCCCGCGGCGCATGGGAGTCCGTCAAACGTCATTTCCGCGAATTAGGCAAAGACATTCAAAAAGAAGACTTTGACGTCATTGGTGTTGGCGACATGGGCGGGGATGTGTTTGGCAACGGTATGCTGTTATCCCCTCATATTCGCTTGGTTGGAGCGTTTAACCATTTACACATTTTTTGTGACCCCGACCCTAACCCTGAAACATCCTTTAAGGAACGCAACAGATTATTTACCGAGGTGAAGGGATGGAGCGATTATAATCAGTCATATCTCTCAAAAGGCGGGATGATTTATTCCAGACAGGATAAATCACTTAAACTTACACCTGAAATTGCAAAACGTTTTGATATTGATAAAAAGGAATGCTCTCCTCTTGAACTGATCCAGGCGATGTTAAGGGCCGAAACAGATTTATTATGGTTTGGCGGTATTGGAACGTATATTAAGGCTCCAAGTGAATCTCATGCCGATGTTGGTGATAAAGCCAATGATCCTATTCGTGTTGATGCCCATGAAATAAAGGCCAAAGTGATTGGCGAAGGTGCAAATCTTGGCGCAACGCACTCCGCTAGAATTTGTATGAACTTACTCGATGTCAAATGTTATGCCGATTTTATTGATAATTCTGGCGGAGTGAATTCGTCTGACCTTGAGGTGAATATCAAAATTCTGTTTCAGCAAATCATGCAAAAGACCTCTATGACCATGGAACAGCGTAATAAGGTATTGGCAAAAATGACAGATGATGTGGCCAATCTTGTCTTAAGAAATAATTATCAACAAACACAGGCTATATCGATGGCATCTTACAAGGCCTTTGACAAGCTTGGCTCTCATGCATCACTTATTGAACATCTTGAAACAAGTTTCGGATTAAACCGAGAGATAGAATTCCTGCCATCCAACACCTCCATTGATATGCGATCCAAAAATCATAAAGGATTAATGCCTGCGGAGCTATCGACATTGATTTCATACAGTAAGATCAAATTGTTCGAGGATTTGTTGGATAGTAACTTGCCAAACGATCCCGCCTTTCAGGACTGGATGACGGCCTATTTCCCCGAATTATTGCAAAAGAAATATAAAAAAGACATGGACGACCACCCATTAAGGGCAGAAATCATTGCAACACAAATGGCCAATTCCATCGTTAATCGTATGGGGCCGACCTATGTTTTGAATCAATCTGTCAAAACGGGAACACCGGCATGCACAACCGCGCGCGTCTATTTCGTTGTGCGAGAAGTATTTGAACTTCGTGATCTGTATACCGCGATTGAGTCTTTGGATAATAAATTTCCTGCAGAATCACAATTAAAAGCCTTAGATCGCATTTCCAACTTTATAGACTATGTATCTTCTTGGTTTTTAAAACATTACAAAACAGAAAATCTAAAGGAAAACGAGCTTTTGAATATTGGTGAAAAATACCACAAGGCCGTTGTGAAATTATTGGATTGCCTCGAAACCATCCTACCGCAATCATCAAAGGATTATATTGATGCCACAACTCAAAATTTCATTGAGCAAGGATACCCTAAAGATACGGCTTATCGCCTTGCAATCTTGCCCATTTTAAACACAGCCGCTGATATTATTCGCATCAGCGACCAAGAAAAACATGATTTGCAAACCGTGGCCAAGGTGTATCACGGACTAAATGAAACAATGTCTTTTGTTTGGTTGAGAGAGCAGGCAAGAACATTACAATCCACATCTCGGTGGGAAACAGAAACGCTCAAGGCCGTTGTTGAACGTTTCTATGTTACACAGGCAGAATTGACAAAACGTATTGTACGCGAGGTTTGCAACACCAAATCATGCCCCGTCGACCCCGTAAAAGATTGGATCACAACAAATGAAAACACCATGGGAGCGGCGTTATCATTGATTGAAAAGGTTAAAAGTATGGATGAAATTGATTTCGCAATGCTGACATCAATTGAAATTCGCTTGGAACAATTGGTTTAGACCGCCTATAGGGTTTGCACGGGGCATTTTTTTTATCACTGGAGCATCATCCGGATATCGCCACTCAAGCGTGTTGAAATATTGTCCATCCGGACGGATAACCCAGTCCTCGTAGTGTTTATCACTGACACTGCATACCCATGTCTTATCGCGCCGCGCCTGATGCAAATAAGTCAGCCACCCACCAATCGGATCAATTTCATGCATCAATCGATAGGCCAAAATTGTTGGATAGACTTCAACCGCTTGTTTTATGAACGGTCTTGCCTCATCTTTTTGACCAATCTTAATCAATGTCAAACCACAATAAAGCGCCGATGAGGCGTCATCGGGATTGCTTTCATGCAGAGATTTAATCCATTCAATCTGCTTATTTTTATCTTTCCCTTTTTTTTCAGGGATACAAGCCATCCATTCTTTAAGCAACAATGGATGCGGCGTCTGTGACCACATGGCGGCAATCACCTTGCGTGCCTTATAAACGTGTTTATGCACAGGCAAATCGGCAAGATACGCCAAAACAATCGGCAAATGATCTGGGGCAAGCCTATAGGCCTGTTTCATTTCACCTTGCGCCAATAAAACGGATGCTTTTTGTTCTTGGAATTCGTCTTTGGATATCATCTCCGCCCGAACCATTTTTTTTAGGCTGGCATGTGCCTCATCATATCGCGCCATGATCGTATTAAGGGCGTAATCCTTTTCAACCGCCCACGGGGCGTGCGAGAAATTTTCCAGCGCCCGATCAACCAAAACCCGAGCATAACGAAAATCTTTTTTGGCAATCGCTGTTTCT
>CAJXOI010000073.1 GCA_913057885.1 uncultured Micavibrio sp. | reverse complement strand
CTGCTTTGATCTACAGCTTTCTGACAAGTTTTTTAAGTCCAGTAACAATACAATCTCTTTTGGGGCTTTCAACCTTTCTTTGGATTGGCTTTATTTTGCCTGCTATTATGATGAACGGACTTTTTCACGGCAAAAAATTGATTGTGATGGGATTGGATAGTTCTTATTTCCTTGCAGGATTATATTTGTTTGCCGTCATCCATGACGTCGTCTAAAAAGACGATTTTTTCATGGTGTCTTTACGATTGGGCCAACAGCGCGTTGGCCACAATTGTTTTTACCTTTATCTTTGCCGTTTATTACGCCCGCAGTATCGTTGGTGATGAAACATTAGGCAGTGCCTATTGGGGTTACGCCATCGGGATTGCTGGGATAATTATTGCGATTTTAGGCCCCATCCTTGGGGCTATTTCTGATGCCTATGGACCGCGCAAACCACTATTAGGAACATTGACCGCCATAACAGTTTTATCAACAACAGCCATGTTTTGGATGCTACCAGAGGCATCTTTCATATGGATGTCCCTGATTTTGGTAGGGATTGCCACAGTGGGTTTTGAATTGGGGCAATCCCAGTATAATGCCATGTTAACCGATATCACGTCCCCCACAAGAACCGGGCGTATCTCAGGTTGGGCATGGTCAGCGGGGTATTTTGGCGGTCTAACATGCCTTGTGATTGCGCTAGCGGGTTTCATTGGGTTTGGCCAAGGAACGGGCTTCTTAGGCATTTCTGAAGAGGATGGACTAAATGTCCGCGCGACCTGCCTATTGGCCGCAATGTGGTATTTGGTCTTTGCCCTGCCTCTGTTTTTATTCGTGCCAGATCGCCCCAAAATCCCCCATCGCAGGGGTATTATCACCGAAGCATTGCAAAATCTATGGCACACCTTGAAATCCCTTTTTCAAAAGGATCGGAATATGGGGCTATTTCTTATTGCCTCCGCAGTCTATCGCGACGGCCTCAACACGCTGTTTACTGTGGGCGGGTTATACGCCGCGGGGACATTTGGCATGGAATTTACTGAAATTCTCATCTTTGCCATTGGTCTGAATGTTACATCAGGGATCGGGGCATTTGCCTTTGCCTATATGGATGATCATAAGGGGGCTAAACCAACGATTGTTGTTTCCCTTTTGGCATTGATTGCCCTTGGTATTGCGATCACCGTGATTGACGATAAGAGAACTTTCATGATTTTGGCGTTGGCCCTTGGCCTTTTTATCGGACCTGTGCAAAGCAGCAGCCGATCCCTTATGGCACGTTTATCAACCAAAGAGACCAGCACGGAAATGTTTGGCCTTTATGCCATGACAGGGAAATCCATTGCCTTTACGGGGCCTTTGATGTTTGCCTTTGTCACACAATTAACAGATAGCCAAAGATGGGGCATCGCCACCATTATCGGCCTATGGCTGATTGGTCTTCTTCTTCTTTTAAAGGTCAAAGAAAGGCATAATTAAGGGAGGTTTGGGCATTGGCGACGTGCCTCATGGGCATTCATATATACTGGTCCGGATAAATAAGCCGAAGCCACGTTTTGATGCACGGTTGGCGCGGAAAGAGTGTTAAACCGCACCTGCAACCACAACATTCCCTCATTAACAACCTCTCCATCAACAATCACGCATTCCCCATCAATCAATTGAGAGCTGATAACAGATTGCGTGGATGGCCTGGAACGAACATTTAAAACACTATTGACCTCGACAAATCGAATTTCCAAATGCGGTTCAAACATAACCCCTTCTAATTCAGGATCAGAAAAAATGCCGTTAAAAAATGGCGTGTGGTATGTTTCTTCGAAAGATTGGCTTAGTGCACTATTTGTCGCAATAATGTTATTTGTCGCTGAATCAATCACGATGCCGCCACTAATGCCTTGTGCTCCATCGCATGTGTCGGATATAAGAAAATGCCTTGCCAACCGAAAAGCATCACAATTCCAATGTGCGTGCAAGCCATTAAGATCAGCAGAATACCCCATCACATGGACTTCGTGCCTTACCTGAACATCCATATTTACAGAAGTTAAATCCATTGTGTTAAAAACATCAGGCGCCGCACGATCCAGAAACACAAGCGCAACATCAAAAGGAATGTTATTTAATGGCATGACAGACGACCCGGGCGTCGGTTGATAATATGGATGCATCCATAATTGGTCACGCGTGGCCGATGCGCGGAACACGTCACGGTCGCCATTTAATTCTGTATGTATGGCCACAAATTCAATATCGTTATCGGCGTTGTCAAAACAATGCGCCGCCGTTAAAACAACATCGTTTTGGATTAAAACGCCTGTGCATCTATCGTTCACAAGCCCCACGCCATTATATTGACTTTGTGTGTTTAAAACAGGTTCGCGTTGGTCACCATCTGCGCGGATAAGGGCATTTGCCTGCTCTGCAGTAACGGGAAGCCTCATAGACGGGGCAATCACAACCTCTGTTAGGGTGTTCCCTTCTGCATCATCTTGGGTAAAACCATCAAAATCGGGAATAAAATCACGATCATCGTCCCCGAATATCAAAAAAGCACTGGTGGCCGCAGTCGCACATAATCCTGAGACTTTTAGTAAAGGACGTTTCATCACAGGATTATAAGCTTAATTTTTAAGTTATGTCAATATAATAATGGTGTTAATTAGGGGCCGCAAGGGCGAATATGGTCTGTATGAACATAGCCCCATTGCCCCTGTTGCCCGCGCTGTCCACCTGGTAAAACAATAGGTTGCCAATTGACGTTCATGCGCTGTCCACCCGTTGCAACAGCCGTGTTAAAAGGCAACGAGGCAATCACATTGCCCGCGCGGATCATCGGATTGGCCCGCACATTCAAACCACTTTCCGCCGTCACACAATATGTTTGGGAATACGGCAATGTCCTATCCGTGGGCGCAATAGGTGCAGGTACTTGTGTTTGTTGGTCGCTTGGCTGAGTTGGGGCCTGATCTCTATCAACAAGTGAGAAAAAATACACTCCTGCCGCCACAAATGCCGCACCAATCCCTAAAGGTGTCATTAGCCCTGACGCCATATTGTTTTTTGAACAGTTATTTCGATTCCTTCTTTCTCTATCATACTCAGACACATTATCCAGGTATGACCGAAGATATTTGCGAAGCGCTTGGCCTTGGGCATTAGCAGCTGAAAGAGCTTCTCTCAAATTACCATTGTTATATTCAGAAACAATTGCACGAAGTATGGTTTCTTTGTTAGCGTCCTTATTAAGCCTATTTACTTTATTATTTGGAAGCTCATTTAAAAATTCAATAATCGGCGCTTTATGGCTTGGCTTATCAGCAAGAAATCTTATAAGCAATCCACTCTCAATATCACACTTCAAAATATCCAAAACCAAACCACAGTTATGTTTTGCCGCCTCAATACCTTTTATACGATTTTTTTCAGCGGTAATCGCCTCCTTACGTCTTCTCTCCGCTTCTGCTGCAGCCTTTTCCTCCGGTGTCATTTTAGGGGCAGGGACGAAATCATCGTTGCGATGCGGGTATCCTGAAGCACCATCACTTGAACGGTCTTTTTTACTGTGCCTATTGGTTACAGGAAACGCTTGATTGTGCTTTCCTTTAACTTTTTTTAACTCACGTTCATACTCATTTCGAAAGTCTTTTGATGGAGCTGCACCTAACGGCCACCCTCGTTGAGCATCAAATCGGGCTTTTTGCATAGCCGAATTATGCGTCAAGGCCTCAACGTCACTTTTGGGAAATCTGTACCCACCTGAGATTGGATCGTGTATTAACATCAAAATATACTACAAAAGAATACACAAAAGTCAACAAAAATTATGCAAATTATATCTTCTCTAGCACAGTTGCGACACCTTGGCCGCCGCCGATACACATGGTGGCAAGGCCGTATTTCGCGCCTTCACGGCTCATGAGCGATGCCAATTTCCCTGTAATCCGTGCACCCGATGCCCCCAAAGGATGACCAAGGGCAATCGCACCACCATCCAAATTGACGATGGAATGATCATTCACACCCAATTCTTTTAAAACGGACAATCCTTGCGCGGCAAACGCCTCGTTTAGCTCAATAATTTCAATATCCTTGATGCCCAAACCCGCACGTTCCAACGCCTTTTGCGTGGCGGGTACGGGGCCAATGCCCATAATATCGGGGCCACATCCCGCCGTTGCGATGGATTTTATCCGCGCGATTTTCGGCAGGCCATGTTTATCGGCATACTCCTCAGTCGCAACCAGAATCGCCGCCGACCCGTCGGTCAGAGGTGATGACGTTCCCGCCGTGACCGTTCCTTTTTCATCAAAGGCAGGGTTTAACCCTGCTAGTCCTTCCAACGTGGCATCATGGCGGATACATCCGTCTTCGGCCACTTCGGCAACACCGACAATTTCATCATCAAATTTTCCTGTTGAGACGGCTTCTGACGCCTTTTGATGCGATGAGAGGGCAAATTTTTCTTGGTCGTCACGCGCAATATCATATTTTTTCGCCAAATTTTCCGCCGTTAACCCCATCGAGATATAGGCCGCGGGGCAAATATCAGGCATATTCGGGTTTGGCATCGGGTTAAACCCGCCCATGGGAATGCGTGTCATGGATTCCACCCCTGCGGATAAAAAGACCTCTCCTGCACCCATTTGCATGTATCCTGCGGCCATATGCAGCGTTGTCATGGACGACCCACAAAACCGATTAACCGTCGCCCCCGCGACAGAATTTGGCAATCCGCATAATTGACCAACAATTTTACCAAGGTTAAAACCTTGCTCCGCTTCAGGGAAGGCACATCCCATCAATAAATCTTCGATGTCATCTGCCTTGACGCCTGTTTCTTTGATCAAGGCATTGATCACCGTTGCCGCCATGTCATCGGGCCTGACCTTGGCCAAGGCGCCCTTATTGGCAAAATGAAATGGTGATCTTTTGTATCCGCAGATGACGATATTTTTTTCCATGAAATGGCCTCTTTCAAATATTCATTGAATTTATTATTGATATTGTCTTTGAAAAAGTTTAATTCAACTTTAAGATTTGTGAAAGAGCAAAGGAAAAAACATTATGGCCGATCGTGGATTAAAAAGAATTTGTGCATCTTGTGGGACAAAATTTTATGATTTTGGAAAACTGCCTGTTATCTGCCCCAATTGTGGCGCTGAATTTACCGGCGAAGTTTCTGTGAAATCAAAACGCAGTAAATCAACCATTGCCCCAGACACCGTCAAGCGGGATGAGATTGAGGCGAAAAACCGCGAAGCCATGGAAGATGATGATGACGAAACAGTGTCATTAGACGATCTGGACGAGGACGATGACGCGGATGACCTTGACGACGATTTAAATATCGGCGACATCGATGATGACGGCGATGATGACGATGACCTATCCGACCTTGACGGGGATATTGATGTCGACATCGACACAGACGACGATAATCGTTAAATCATT
>CAJXOI010000072.1 GCA_913057885.1 uncultured Micavibrio sp. | reverse complement strand
GGGTTTACATCTGATGTAATGACATTATTACGAATTGTAATATCATCAGCACCCTCAGAAACACGAACCGTTCCACGCAAATTACCATTTCGCGTTACGAAACCGTTGACTGTAAAACCATCCATCGTTGCACCGTCAGAACCATCTGTAAATTCAACGACAGATGCGCGAAGTTGTGCATCTGTGTTTGATGAGATGTCATTTTGGATAATTGTTTCGGTCCCGCGTGTTCCTGTGTTTGGATTAATACCCGCATTGGCACCGCTGAGTGTGAGCGTTTTATTGACATCCACGTTGCCGGCAAATGTTCCTGACTCAACCCATAGATTGCCGCCAATATCGGAATTATCAACTCCGCGCTGGATGGCACCTGCATTGATAAGTTCACTTAATTGTGTCGCATAAAGATTGCCTGCATGCCATGTAACAAGGCCAAACCCATCTTCATCCATAACGTGGAAAACTTTGTCTTCTACTGCATAGTTTTCGGCCAAGCTCATATCCGTTCCCAATTTGCCAAGGAATGTTGCATTTGTGGCATCAATATCAGCGGTTGTGGATGACCCGCCGTCTTTGCCCATGATAATGTAAGCCTGATTATGTTCGCTAAATGCTGTATTTCCGAGGTTAAGATCTGAGCCGATATTGTTAATAAACATGCTCCCGCCCCAGCCGGCTGTTGAAAGAGAGTCATTGGCGGCATCAGTTTGCCCTCCCAGTGAGACATCAGTCATCGTCAGGTCAGTGTTATCGTATCTTTGTAATCCAAGGAGTGCGACGTGATACTGGCCCGCAACGGAAACATTATCCATCACGATTGTTCCTGAATCTGCCAATGGCAGATCACCTCGGAATTGGATACCATAGTTGGCGGCACCGGCCGTGTTTCCTTGAATATCGATATTGCGTAGAAGGACATCGCCATTATGTTCGAAGAATAAAATATCACCGTCACCGCCTGATCCATCGGCAATTCCGTTGTTAAGGAAGTTTGTATTAATGATTCTGGTTTGGCGTGCGCCGTCATCAAAAACAGCAACACCATTATAACCATTATTTTCAAATGACATTCCTCTTACCACAAACCGTCTGACATTATCGCCACCTGTGACGCGCGCGCCGAACTGTTGCGCATCCCTAACTGTCATGCGGCGTAAAGCGATATTTTGATTACCAATATCGCCAACTACTTCAAATCCTGTGGCGGCGCCAGAGGCGTCAATAATAGTATTGTTGCGGCCCGCCCCTCTTATATTGATCGCTTTGTCAATCAAGACATTTTCAACAAATGTACCAGCGCCTATATTCAAATCGCCACCTGCTTGCACAAGCTGTAATCCTTGATTAATTTTTGCGGCGTTTGATTCAACATTCACTGTTTCTGCGTAACCATCAAGTTGGTTCGATCCTGCAAGTGTTGTGGCTCCACCAAGGGAAGACCTCGTTAAAATTTCGGCATTTAATTCAACTGTTTCAACATTGATGTCAACTGGTGCAGGAAGAAGGCCAAGCCCAACAATACTCTCGCCCGCTGTCGTGTCATCAATAATCAGAGAGCCATTCCCCAAAGTAATGGCGTGGTCAATATCAATAACTTTTGCGCTCAGGCTTAGGTCATTTGATGTAATCTCTTCGTTAATTGAAGGATTCCACCACGGGCCAGAGATATATCGTGCCGTGCTAACGTCAAAATCTGATGATGTGTAAATTTCATTCGTTGCCCACAGGTCAACATTTGTTGTGCGCAATGTATTTGCCACCGCTTGGTGATCAATGCGGACGGTGTTGAGCGAACCACCAAATATTACATCCCAAAACAGATCCGAAGCCGTTGTCCCCGCGCTGAAATCGCCCAGGTTAATATTTTCAGGGTCAATTAAGAAAACCCCTGTTTCACCGTTCGGCGCAGATGTATCCACCAAACCAGCATAGCCAACCGCATCATTAGCAGAGAGTTCTACAAAACCTCCATTACCGCCAAAGCGACCGCCGCGAGACGATGCAGAGCCGCCCATAATTGCGAATTGTTGACCAAAAAATATAATATTTCCGCCATCACCATTATCAATGGCATCAGCCGAAACCTGCGCATTGTCTGCGATTAGAACACGATCTGCATTGACATTAATGTCACCACCGTCTGTGGCGCCGTCGGCCTCGACCGTGCCGGATACATTAACTGTCTTTGTATTGGCGCCACCAAGGACGATTTTTCCGCCTTCTTGTGATACTGAACTAACGCGCGCGATCCCTGATGTGTTCACGACTGTATCGACAATGCCGCTGGCTGCGGCTGTGGTCATGTGGATTTGCCCACCTGCGGCCTCAATCGTTCCTTCGTTCACAACGGAAAGAGGGGATGTGTTTGATGCATCGACGGCGAATTCAAATAATCCGTCGCCATAAAAATCAACCGTCGTCATTGTGGCGGTTGTGCCGCTGTCAACTGCGGCCAATTGAACGCGCCCTGTATTTGCCGTAATGAAACCGCGGTTTGAAACCGTTGGTGCAACAAATGCTGCCATCCCGCCATCTGCGACGCTCAGATCAGCGCCCAGTTCAACGTCGATAGACCCGGGACCGAAGTTGGACAGTTCAATAACGTTATCGTTGATCAAGCGGGAATTGTTTAATTCACCGGTCGAGGCAATGATGCCGCCTGTATCCAATACAGAATCAGTGCCAAAGAAAATACCGTTAGAGTCCAGGATCATGACAGAACCGCCAGTTCCGCCACCATTTAATGTCGTTCTCAGTGTTCCTAAAATGCGAGTTGGCTGAATGTCGCCCGAGCCGTCTTTTGCAACAAACATGGCGTTTGTTGAGGATTGATCAATTGTCACGGACTGTCCGCCTAAAATATCCAAACCGTTTGGATTCTTCCCGATATATAAAGAACCGTTTTGCGTGATGTTCGTGTGACCGTCGCCAGGCGTTGAGGTATCGTAAGCAATGCTTCCGTGCTCGTCGTTGAACCCCGTCCATGGGTCGGCAGCGGCGGCCATTGATAATGATGTTAAGGCCGATGTCATCACGGCAAGTTGAATGTAGTTTTTCGCGGTTCTTTTAACCATAGTCCCCTCCATAGGTCCGGTTTTATTCAATTCAGTTTATGCATACCCTGAGATTTTTATTTTTTTGGAAAATGTCATTTGCATTTTCATATTAATTTTGGCAACACTACCACAAAGGAAAAAAACTTTGCAAGAAAATTTAACTTTTCGTTAATATTTTTCTGTGTCATAGGTTATAATGCAACACATATGCCATAGTCATAATTATTGGCGTAACCGTGAATTTTTATATGAGGGATCTGGATCAATGTTAAAAACACGCACGATCAAACAACAGTTATTTATCACTTTATTAAGTGGAACCGCGATATTCTGGGCCAGTGCCGCGACTGCGCAATCCTCGTCAGGGGTGGACATTCCCGGGTCTGCTGATGTGGGACAAACAGAAACGGCGATCCCAACTCCTGATTTTGGACAGGTGACAACACCGCAAATTAACATCCCCGAGGTTCGGGTTGATGGCGCGCCGGATGGCGCCGAAAGCATTACATTCGTATTAAATAGTATCAATTTGGAGGGCGTGACGGCCTATGATGTTGCGGAATTGCAACAAATTTGGGCGGATAGATTGGGTACGACGATTGCTTTAACGGATGTTTACGCTATCGCCCAACAAATCACACGCAAATATCGCGGTGATGGGTTCATTATTACACAGGCGATTGTTCCGCAACAAACGATTGATGGTGGAAATGTCACCATTCGTGTTGTTGAGGGTTATATTGATAATGTCAGCCTTCAAGATGCGGGAGAGGGGTTCGACGCACAGCGTATACTTCAATTGGCCGGCAATTTAACAGAACAAAATCCTTTGACCGCGGAAGGTTTAGAGCGCTGGCTATTATTGGTGAATGATATCGCAGGGCTTGAGGCGCGATCAATCATCAGCCCGTCACAAACCGCGGTTGGAGGAGCCGACCTTCTGATCATTCCAACATTTGATCCATATAACGTTTCTGTGAATGTTGATAATTACGGATCCCGATTTTTAGGGCCGACACAGGTTTCAGTCGCAGGTCAGTTGAATAACTTTTTCGGCGCAGCAGAGAGAATTGAAATGCAATTTGTGACTGATCCCGATGATGATGAAAGGATGTTCACGTCCCTACGCTACAGCATGCCCGTTAATTCTTACGGGACGGTTTTCGGAACGGACTTTTCTTATTCCGACACTGACCCCGGGTTTGAACTTGCCCAATTTGATGTGCGCGGATATTCCAAAGTATTCGGTTTGGATTTAACGCACCCGATTATCCGATCCAGAACACAAAATTTATTTTCGACCTTGCGATTTGATTATCGTGATTTGATATCAACAAATGTTGTCGATGATTTTAAAACTCAGGATACAATTTCTGCCCTTCGCCTGGGTATGGATTACAGCGTTTTTGACACAATCTGGCGCCCGGCCGTTACAGAGGCATCGTTTACATTGTCCCAAGGGATTGATGCCTTTAACGCCAGTCAAATTGATGACGCTACAACAACGCGTACAGGCGGTGACCCGCAATTTACAAAATTACAGGCCAATCTTTCCCGTCTTCAGACATTGAATTCTGAATTTTCCGTTTTAACCTCTCTGACTGGGCAATGGGCGAATAACCCGCTGCTTTCATCCGAAGAATTTGGCGTTGGCGGCCGTGCATTTGGTCGTGGGTATGATGCGTCCGAATTAGTTGGTGATGACGGGTTTGGGGCATCACTTGAATTGCGTTGGAATCCGAACGACGAAAACACGATCATAGAAGACTATGAAGTATTCGGATTTTATGATTTCGGCCAGGTATGGAACCAAGAAACGGATAATGATGTGATTGAGGACCGATCCCTTGCATCTGTAGGCCTCGGTCTTCGCACGGATTTTACTGAAAATGTGAATGGAGAATTTATTTTCGCATATCCTTTGACAAAGGAAGTCGATGCCTATGACAGTGCGGACAGCAAGTTTCTTTTCAGTATTGGCGCAAATTTCTAAAATGACCTATGGGCATAATCGCCGCCTATTAATCATATCCTTTTAAGGGGGGCGCATGGGCATTATTGTTGATATTTTTTTGCCCATGGCTTTGGCCTTTATTATGTTTTCATTGGGGCTTGGGCTAACGGGCAAGGATTTTACCCGCATTATTCGTCAACCTAAGGATTTCATGATTGGGCTAACGTCACAAATTTTGATTTTACCGGTTGTGGCGTTTTCACTATTAATGATTTTCCCAACGCATCCCGAAATTGCATTGGGCGTGATGATTATTGCCGCCGCGCCAGGCGGTGCGACATCCAATATATTGACGGCCTTTGCCCGCGGGGACGTGGCCTTGTCCATTTCCTTGACCGCAGTGACCAGCCTGTTATGTGTTTTCACAATC
>CAJXOI010000071.1 GCA_913057885.1 uncultured Micavibrio sp. | reverse complement strand
AAATGCAGCAAATCGTTATGAGCATGAAGACCCGCCGTGAAATCCTGATCTGATCTGTACGGCATATAAACATTTTTATAAGTGCCTAGCC
This sequence comes from uncultured Micavibrio sp., assembly GCA_913057885.1. Taxonomy (GTDB): domain Bacteria; phylum Pseudomonadota; class Alphaproteobacteria; order Micavibrionales; family UBA1664; genus UBA1664. Next base: position 5,371 of record CAJXOI010000071.1, on the reverse strand, counting down.
CTGTTCCGGTAATGGGGCGTTCTGATAGTGCCGTTTCTGCCGCTGATTGCCATATAGAGAGGCGTTTAAAATCAACACCCGTCTGGTAAATATTATTATGTTGTGATGTTTGGTCGTCAGGATTAGGCGCGATTTGCACCATTAAGACAGGCAAAGTCAAAAACACAACAAGAATGGCCGATAAAAACCCGATATTAATTTTTTGAGTCAGCCCACGTATGGCGATGGAAAAAAACATCACGACAATAAAGCCAATCACTGCCGCCTTGGCATCGGCGCTCACAATCCCTGCGCAAACCACAAGCACCGCGAAAGATAGCGCCACCTTTCTCGTTATGGTATGTGCCTCCAAAAGAAAATGAAATAAAACCGTTCCCGTGATACCCAAAAACACACCTAAAGAATTCGGGTTATAAAAAGGATAATTGGCAATATTGATGAATTTTCCGGTGTTGCTGTAAAATTGATATATGGCATATAATGCAATCCCAACCCCGCCCATAGCCAAGGCCTTCCATAAAAATTGGATATTGATAGGATGCTTATCTTCAGATCCTGCAAACGCCATAATCAACAGAGGAAAGAATATCGTAAGCGTCACTTGTTTTATAGACTCATAAGGTATTTCCGACAAAGCCGTGTTGATGATCAACCACACCATCATTAAAAACGCAAAAATCGTGTAACCGTTGATAACAAACCGCCACCTATTCATAATGAGCGCTATCGCAAGCGCGTAAAGGATGGCCATGCCAGTATAAACAGGGACATAAGCCCAAACCGGCAATTGAATCATCAGCAAAACAAATGCAATGGCAAACAAGGCCGTGCGAAGATGGTGGGAATAGATCATCCCAAAAGTGTATCTGATTTATCAATGAAGAGAATGAAAAAGTGGGGGGTTCTGTTGCTAGGTTATCCCCCCAACCCCACCTAGAGACTCAAACCTCTAGGGATTTATGCGACTCGCTTAAGCAGCAACGGCAGCAATTGTGCCATTGTCGTTAGCTGCAGTCATAGGAGCAAAGTTATCGTTTGCATCTATAATAAATGATCCTGTATACGGGGGTATCTACCCGAACGCCGCAAATTACCTTTATTACGCGTGTCGATCCTGTTTCGGCCCCACAGAAACACACCAATTGAAGTTGTGCTTGTGGTGGAGCCGCCGGGTACTGCCCCCGGGTCCACGACGCTTATTCCGTAACCACGTTTAGCGTCATAGTCAGGCTTAATGCCCAACACTCAACAGTATAGGATAAATCCAGCCGAGATTCAAGATTTCCTGCGGATTGAATAATCCCTTTGATTGTCAAACTAAGCGAATCTTCCTAAGTTATATATAAAAGAGGTAGGAGAAACCGCAATGTCACAATATGAAGATTTATGTCGTAACATAATTGCCAATGGTCAATGGGTTGAGAACAAACGCACGGGGAAACGATGTCTGACCCTTATCAACGCTGATCTAACCTATAACGTAGGCGCAGGGGAATTCCCGCTTGTGACCACGCGTAAATCATATTGGAAGGCGGCGATTGCGGAATTCTTGGGCTATATCCGTGGCTATGATAATGCCGCGCAGTTTCGTGACATCGGATGCAAAACTTGGGATGCCAACGCCAATGATAATGCCGATTGGTTGGCCAATCCACACCGTAAGGGGGAAGATGACATGGGCCGTGTTTACGGTGTGCAAGGACGGTCATGGGCAAAACCCGATGGGGGAACGATTGACCAACTGCGCAAGATTGTCGATAACCTAAGCAACGGTATCGATGATCGTGGCGAAATCCTCTCATTTTATAATCCGGGGGAATTTCATATGGGATGTTTGCGCCCATGCATGCATACCCACACCTTTTCATTACTGGGTGATACGTTACACCTCACCAGCTACCAACGATCATGTGACGTGCCGTTGGGCCTGAATTTCAATATGGTGCAGGTCTATTTCTTTTTGGCGATTATGGCACAAATTACGGGGCATAAACCCGGCATGGCCTATCATAAAATTATCAATGCCCATATATACGAAGACCAATTGGCGCCCATGCGCGACATCCAATTGACGCGTGAACCTTTACCCGCGCCGACATTCCACATTAATCCCGACATCAAATCATTGGAGGATTTGGAAACGTGGGTGACAACGGATGATTTTAGTGTTGAAAATTATGAATTCCATGAACCCATCAAATATGCGTTTGCTGTATGATAATATCACTAATTGCAGCGATATCGAAAAACCATGTGATTGGTCTTGGCGATCGCATTCCATGGCACATCCCAGAGGATTTTAAATACTTTAAAGAAAAAACACTTGGGAAGCCTATTATCTTTGGGCGCGCTACTTTTGAATCTATTCATAAAATGAAGGGGACTAATCCGAACACAGGCTCGGCCCTGCCTAAACGCAAAAATATTATTATTACTCGTAATGATGGTTACAGGGCCGATGATTGCATTATTTGTGCATCACTGGATGATGCAATTAACGCAGCAAAAAATTACGTGGACGACACACAGGAAATCATGATTTGCGGGGGGGGACAGATTTATACGCAGGCTATGGATATTGTTGATCGCATGTATATCACCATTATTGATCAAGATTACGACGGCGATGTGTTTTTCCCGCAATGGGATGATGACAAATGGACGCTAACATCCTCTGATCGGCAGGCCGGTTATGCCTTTAATATTTATGACCGCGTAAACAAATAAATTTTATATTTACAAAATATATTTATCGGACTAATTTTGTCCTATTATGATGATATGCCATTGCAACGGTTTATGCTGTCGACAATTTAAGGATGCCATAGAAGAATTAAGCGTTAACGGCGATAATCGAAAAATCCCGATTTTGGAAATTTATCTAAAAGCTTCGGGCGGAAGGCCACAGCAATGCGGCGCATGCTTTAAATCCATTCATAGACTTAGGAAACCCCAGAAACAATCTGTGCGGTAATGCCCTCGTAAAATTTAGGTATTGGCTCACCCCCATCAGACGTGGCGCGAATTTCCGCATTCAACGGGATATCCCCCAAAAATGGAATGCTTAGTTCCTCTGCCTCGGCCTTTGCGCCGCCACGGCCAAAGACATCATCTTCGTATCCACAGTTTGGACAACAATAATAAGACATGTTTTCCACCAATCCCAAAATCGGGACATTGACCTTTTTAAACATCTCTATCCCCTTGCGCGCATCAATTAACGCAATATCCTGCGGGGTAGAGACAATAATCGCACCCGTCAACGGCACGCGCTGGCTCATGGTTAATTGTACGTCACCTGTGCCGGGGGGCATGTCCAAAACCAGTGTATCCAGACCTTCCCACGCGACATCCTGCAACATTTGAACAAAGGCCGATTGCACCATTGGCCCACGCCATATCAGGGGGTTATCCTCACCAATCATAAACCCGATCGACATGACATCGATGTTATGGGCACGAAGCGGGATAATCTTTCCATCATCATTTTGCTGCGGCTTTTGTCCTGACAAACCTGTCATGCGGGGAACGGACGGGCCATAAATATCCGCATCCAAAAGACCGACTTTCTCTCCTGCCTTTTCAAGGGCACAGGCAATATTCATCGCCACGGTTGACTTCCCCACGCCGCCTTTACCGCTTGCAACCGCAATAATGCGTTTGGCATCAACATTGATTTTTTCTGTGTTAGCTGGTTTTGCGGGTTTCTGCTTTTTTTCCGCAGTGACGATAATTTGAACCGACTCCACACCTTTGATTGTTTTAATGGCCTGCTCTGCCTGAATTTCCACATGCGTTGCCTGATCGGGATCACACGATAAAATGGCACGCACCTGCCCCTCATTCACCATGACATTATCCACCTTCACACCGTCCAAAACTTCAAGTGCGGATCGAACGTCAGATTCTTTCGGTTTCACCTTGCCAAACATATTCCTTCATATATTTTAGTATGGAGAAATTAGCAAGGACGGAGTGAGACTCTATTATGGCATCAGGTGGAAAAAACCCATGGGGGCAAGGCCCCAAACAACCATCCAATTCAAACACACCATCGCGCCCTGGCGGTGATTTACCGGATTTGGAAGATATTCTAAAAAAGGCCAAAGACCGCTTTGGTGGCGGCGACGGCGACGACACAACAAAAATTATCATTTTAGGTGTGGTCATTATTGCCTTGCTATGGTTGGCCAGCGGATTTTACCGCGTTTTGCCAAACGAGAATGCCGTTATTCAAAGATTTGGGGAATTAAACCGCACTCAGGTTGAGCCCGGGATGGGCTATCATTTGCCTTGGCCGATTGAGCGTTTAACCAAAGTGAATGTCACCGAAGACCGCCGCCTGACCATCGGATTCGACGGATCGGGGCAGTTTGAACGTGATAATCCCGATGAATCGCAAATGTTGACCAGCGACGCCAATATCGTTGATATAGATGTCGTGGTCATTTGGAATATTCAAAACGCCCATGACTTTATTTTCAATATCCGTAATCAAGAAGACACCATTAAGCGCGTGGCCGAATCGACAACACGCGAAGTGATCGGCCAGACGGAATTGCAACCCATTATTACAACAGGTCGTGAAAATATCGCCCAACGCATTCAAAAATTAACCCAAGACACGTTGGATAGTTACGAGTCCGGTGTTGCCATTCGGCAGGTATTGATCCAAGACGCCACCGTCCACCCCCAAGTTATGGAAGCATTTGATGATGTCGTCGCCGCAACGCAAGATGCCGAGCGTTTCCAAAACGAGGCCACAATTTATAAAAACGATATTATTCCAAAAGCACGCGGGGAAGCCATTCGCATGATTCAAGAAGCCGAAGGATATAAAGACGCCCGTATCGCCCGCGCGGAAGGGGAAGCCGAACGCTTTAACCAACTTTATGATGCTTACCAAGGCGGGCGTGATGTCACGCGAGAGCGGATATACATTGAAACAATGGAAGAGGTCATGAGCCGCGCCGAAAAAACAATTATTGATCAAGAAAGCGGATCAACAGGTGTGGTGCCATATCTGCCGCTGAATAGGAACGGTCAAGCAGGAGGAGTACGATAATGCAAAAATTACCAATCATTGCCATCATTTTTGGGGTTGTCCTCATAGGATTATCATTATCGGTCTTTACGGTTGACGAGCGTCAAACCGCCATTGTTCTGCAATTTGGTCAACCCAAACAGGTTTATACCGAAGCCGGATTAAAAATTAAATTGCCCTTTCCGATTCAAGACGTGCGTTATTTCGATAAACGGATTCTAGAGGTCGACCCCGCACCGCGCCGTGTGAATATTTCGTCGGATCGCAAAAACAATCCGTTGATAGAGGAAGGCGCCGTCGATCAGGAACTGATTGAACAAGTGAGCG
>CAJXOI010000070.1 GCA_913057885.1 uncultured Micavibrio sp. | reverse complement strand
TCAACCGCCGTTTGGTTTAACCAATCCGGACTGTTCACAAACGCCGACATCGCCTGAGACTGATAGTTCTGAAAAGCGCGGGAATAAAGCTGGATCTGCGATTCGATATTCCGCAGCATCCGGTCATTCATCGTCGTCTCGTCCTCGGGCAAACACGATGCCAACACCGCACAACTCGCCCCCAATAACAAATATTGATGAAATTTAATCTGTCGTCCCATATCCAATAGCCCTTCTGCCCCTCCTTGGAGCACATTTCCTCAGTCTCAGAATACACCCAATTCCTTAAATTTAAGTAAAATTTTAGAAAGCCTGTTTATTGAAATAAAATCAATATATTAGTCAATATGGGGAGAAAAAATTTCTTTATTTTGGAAGTCTTCAAAAGGAATAAGTATGAAATCTTCGCCCTCAAGTGTAATTATGTCTTTTCTGACGTATTGAATCGCCCGTGTATCTCTTGGCTCAACAAATTCCATTCCAACGGTGAAAATAGCGTTAAACATCTCTTCTTCTGTCTCTGAATTAACAGCAACTGTTCGTAAATTATTAACTGACCAGTTATATTGCACTGCATTACCTGTCTCTTTCTCAATCTGGATGCCTCTTTCAGAATTAATCGCATAATCATAAAAGCCGTAACCGTCAAAAACGCGCCCTTCGAAATATGCGGCGATTTCTGAATCTAAAGGCTCGGAATTTGGAATGACTTCACTCTCAAAAGCTTGATTTAAGTATCTGAAAGCATCTGGCTCCAAAAGCCAGTTACCCTCACGCCAATGGCGCCAAATAAAGTGGTCTTGGCCATCCATACCCGTAGCAAAAATTTCGTTTTGAAACAGATCGGTACGTCCATCATCATGATGCACTTTGTCGATCATCATACAATGCTCACCTAAAGCCACATCTGAATAATCCAGACAAAGCTCTTTTTTGGTCACATTATAAATCCACGTCCCATCCATGATGTCGCCGGGATTATATGTCTGATATGTATTTTCTAATTGTTGTTGAAACGTTCCATCGGATAAAAAATAGATACGGTCAAATCGTCCTAAAGTAAAATATGTTTTATTGGAAAATGTGATTTCATCACTAGATTGCGCCGGCACAGAGTTAATAAATAGCGAAACTACTATTAATAAACAAAAAAATATTAAATTTCCAAAGCTGTTAAGATGAGACATCACCGACCCTTTCTATTTGACTATGCCATATAGTTCATATGAATAATACGCCCCATGATTACATCATAATTGTTAACCACTTGTAAATTCCTTGTGTCAACAATACTTATACCTCGGCGTACGCCTGCAATTGCTAAATAAGGAGTGCCTTCGATCTCACAAATACCACGCATTTCTGTTAATTGAAGGTCTTCACCAGTAAGAGAGCGGGTTTCATCCGTGTGGGCATTATATAAAAGAATGCTGTTTGTATTTGGGAAAGACATACACACAGTTTTTGTTTGTTCAATATAACAGATTGATTGTGCCCTCCGGTGGTGAAAATTATCAATAGGCATAATCTCCATTTGATCGCTATTGACGCTCATTTTAATAGGCAGGATCGGCAGCCCATAAGTATTTTGTGATTTTTCAACGCGATGTACGTCCGTTGATCTTACTATATCAGACCATTGAGATTCTAATTCAGGATGACTGTCTTTAAAAAACGAATTGAATTTGTCTTCGATAAAACTTGTATCCCAATTCGAAATATCACTGGTGGAATATTCCTGCATCCCAATGGCGAAAAAATCACCATGTTCAGTGACAATTCCATGGGTCACAAGCGCATCCTTGTATGCTGGGATTTTCTCTTTCAGCTTGAGAGTTTTGCGGTCGTATAAACTCACATCACTATACCCATCCTTAGGGCGCATAAAGCCGTCTTCGCCGTAACTGTTTAGATTGTAATTACACACCACAAAAGTATCCTTATCATAAAGTTGCATGTCATGGGGGGCATAGCTGTCAGCAGACAATGTATCAATGACCTTATAATCTTCTGGGTCAATCACCGCAAAAAACCCACGCATCGTGCGCGAATGAGTCGTTGGAATAATAATCAAGTTATTCGCATCATCATAATATCCATGGCCATTAGCGGCCAAATTATGTGGTAACTCTATATCCTGCCCTTTCCCTGAAAGATCAGTCATACGAAGCATTTGAGAGTTAAGCCCGTTGGGAATTACAATGTATTCATCTTTGACTTTAAGGGCGTCATGCGCACGGTCCAATTTCAACGGCACCTGCGTCACTTCTCCCGTCACAAGGTCTAAAGACGACAAAACCGTTTCATAATGTTCATGAGAATAAGGCCCCGACCTCTCAGGATTATAACAGGCGGCAAATATTTTACCCTCAACCGCTGTTGAAGCATAAGGCATTGATGCCATTGATGTCGACGCCCACAGATTGCTCTGTATAGCGAACGCCATATAAGCACTATATTTTAAAAACTCACGCCTCGTGACCATCGTTTAATTATTTTCCCACTATGACCTTATTCACAGGATTATTCCGTAATATCTCACCTACAAATTCTTACTTAAATTTTCTCCTCATAATGCCCAGAATATCCTCAATTCCTTAAACTTAAGTAAAATTATGGATATCCTGGAATTATAGAGTTAAAACAAGCCAGTAGGCCCCAATAACGGAGGGTCATTATCAGATGTCATCTCGCCAAAAAACTCCTCTGGAGGTGAGGAAAGCCCTGAGGGCATACTACCCAAAGGATCGACAACACTGACATTTGGAGTCATTTGGCCTAAGTCACGTAAAATATCAGGTGCCTGAGTGCGGGATGCAGAAGCATCCATTTCACGCCCAAGTATATCAGAAATACCTGCACTTTGCCCTACGCCGTCAAGGTCAACAGACGATCCGCCTCTAACGGGAAGGGGTTTAAGAAAAGTATCCCCCTCTTCTTCACTACTCACTTGCACACCGCCAATATTGATGTCTTTGACATTGATATATCCTTCGATCGTATCGCCTTTTTCTACGCGAAACCTTTTCGATTCATCAACACTGGAAACAACAAGAGCTGAGCATTGCCCAACGGCACATCGGATATCTGACCAAAAATAATTATCCTTAAGCGTTGGACTAGGGTTAAACGCCATGCCCGTGTCAAAAGCAACGTTTGCTGTCGTAGGTTGTTGGCCTCCTCGGGGGAGCTGAGGCATCTGACCCATTGATTGCGTAATATTCGCAATTGCCTGATTTATAGCTTCTTGCTGTTTTTGTTCAACACGCTGTTTTTGTTGGTCCATAAAACTTGCATGCTGTTCCATGTCAGGATAAGCGTATAAACAAAGCAAATTCAATGGAATTTTTTTGCATGTTTCTAGAGGCGGCAAAGGTTGTTTGAAGTTAATTCCAACGCTTTCATAATTACTGGCAATCTTTTGAATTTCTGCCTGCCTTTGTACCATCGCGTCCAAAATATTGATCTGCTCTTGGAGAAGCAAAATATCTCTCATCAAACGACTCTCGATCACAAAGTCCAGATCTACATCTTTTTCTTCCTGTGCCTCAGCACCTTCGACTGGTTCGGTTATTGCGTCTCCTAGCGAAAATTCTGGAAAAGACTGCGCAAGAACTTCTCCGCGTATGAGAGCGAGACACACAATCCCCAGAAGCAAAGAAAGAAAAATACGCATATTCGAAAGTATAAAATGTTTTAAACGGCTCGACAATGCCTATCATCCAGATAAAAACGATTATAATTACGATCAATTAATGTCATCATAACAATCATTGTCACACGCGCCAAACTGATCCACGGTTAAAACATCCATAATGATATCAGTTGACGTCATGCGGCCGCCCACATCCACATTGGCATCAAACAACCCGTCGATAAAACCAACATCACCAGACGATACCGTCATGTCATCCGTTTCGATTCGGTTTGTCGTGAGCTGGTTTCCAACATTTAAATTCGCAACGCTTCCTCCGCCCTGGCTTCCGTCCAGTCGTGTTACGAATAAATCTTGTGTTTGCATTCTGTTCACACCATTTACATTCCCTACACTTAACGAATTCGTTGCCTGAAGTCCTGTATTCAGGGTGGCCTGATCAGAAGCCAAATTGCCTGATAATTGAAGCGTGTTATTCACAACAAGTTGGCTTTGAGTACTAAAATTACCTGTTAATCCGCCACCACGTCCCTGCACAACGGCACTGCCGACCTGCATATTGCCACCGGCAGTAAAGTTACCCTCACCAAAGGTAACATCGCGGGCGACAAGATTGCCTTTTGAAATAATTTTGGAGTTCACATTGATATCCCCTGCAGCATTGATGTTATCAGCACCAACAATATTATTGCCCGCCATATTTAAATTGGTATAGATCTCATTCAATTCTGGTCGACCCGCAATGCCGACCCGATAAAGATAATCACCGACAATAGATTCAAATCCTTGGTAACTGTAATGCACTAAATATATTCCGTTATCCGGGGAGGGTGGCTCAGTTGTTATTGCGCTGGCCCAACTGCTCCCTGCAAGATTGACCAGCGGGTTAAATCGCCACGTGGCAAAGGCGCTGCGCGCTTCGCCTATTTGGTTATAAAAACCACCATTGGCCTTTGAGAGCTCCGCAGCTTTACGCACAATTGGTTCCCGAACAGGTTCATTGGTCGCCAAAATAATCTCAAGAGCTTGGTCATCTGTCGGATCGGCCGGATCATCCGCAACACGAACCATAATTTCAAGGCCGGCCTTTAAAGGTGTCGTTGTCCGGATAGAATCATTGAGTGTTGCGACCGGATCAATAAAAGCCCCATTGGCATTAAAACCGTTAACAAGATCAGGGATTTCAAGTTCTAAAACCCCATTGGGTCTTGCATTTGCCTCAGCGTAAATATTTTGATAATTCACTGGGTTTTCGATCAAATCCTCTATAGCTGTGCCTATATTATCCATATATGTTGCCGTTGATCGCGCCAACATTGCTTCCGCATAGTCGTCAAGAATATCAAAAATGACCACAAACAAACCAGAGACAATGACCGTTGCCAGCAATGTTTCTAAAAGTGAAAAGCCCCGCTTATTCTGGCTATAACGTCTAATCATGGGCAATCCCCCGGGTCAGTATCATTACAATTCAATGTTCCAATTGTCACTTTGCCTGTCCCAATAATACCAGCTCCCGTAGAGGTATTCCCCAAAATATTCATATTATTGTCGGCCTGAACATTTCCGGCCGCATCAATAGAGGCAGAGCTAACCAACTCTCCGGTTGCAAGAGAGCCTGAATTTGTCTGATCAAAATTCGTAACGGATGACGCCTGCATATTATTACTGACATTTAGACTTTGATTATAAAGTGCGCTGTCCATAAAAATAACACCTGCGGTTGCATCACTGCCGTTGTTACTAACAAAGTTAAAGTTACTTTCGCCAGCCACAGTTGCCGCATCAGCATCCAGATTATTGGCTGAAACATTACCATCGCCCGTTGCCGCATTCAAAACAGTCACATCACCATTAACAGTAAATGCAGGACCCGATCCCGACCCCT
>CAJXOI010000069.1 GCA_913057885.1 uncultured Micavibrio sp. | reverse complement strand
AGAGGAAGCTTATAAAGCCGGGGCTAACAGCTTTATCAAAAAGCCTTTTGCGAGTGACGACGAAATCTTAAATAAAATCGATGAAATAATGAATCTGCGTGAATTTGGAACGCAGCTTAGGGATGAGTCTTCAGATTTTCCCAGTAAAGACGGTCTTATTTCCAAATCAGCGTTTTTACAACTTTATATCTCATCCCTTGACCGTGCGGATCGTTATGGAGAAGAGACATATTTAACAATCGCAACTGTAAATAATATTGATCAAATCCGCGCAAACCACGGTGATGATATTGCAAATGACGTGTGCGCCAACCTTAAAAAATATGCGATGCGTATCCGTCGCCTGAGTGATATTGCGGCCCACACAGCGGAAAACCAAATTTGTTTGATGTTGATGCGTCCCGCCAACAGGGAAGAACCAAAAATGGCCATTGAAAGGTTTACCGATTCTATGTCCGAATACGTGGAATTGATCTCCGTTGGTGAGGCGAAGGCTAATGTGAATGTCAAAATGATGGCTGTGCCCAGCGGGCATATTACATTCAGTAAGGACTTGGCTTAATTTCCCCTTTCGATATACACGGTGAATCAGATAGACTTTGGTCCATCTTACGTTTTCCCGTGTGAATTCATGAAAACCTTTTTAAAATTGACATGTATTATCGGTTTTGCCTTGATTGGCCTCTCAATCAGAAATGCCAATGCCAATGATCCAATGAGAGACATCCCGATCATGGAGCGCCAATTGTCGGATTTTAGAGCAAAAGGCCTAAAGCTGGGGCTGTTTAGGGTTGAGCCTTATCTCTCTGTGGGTATTGACTACACGTCAAACACCCTGAAATCGGATGAAAATGAGGTGGGTGAGAGAATTTACAGGACGATTGCCGGCGTTGGTGGAAAAAGTGATGCAGAGAATTATGAGTTATCCTTCGGCGCAAGCTTGGATGATCGACGATATCAAACCACCGAAGATTTTGATCATACTAATTTTCAGGGTTTTATTGGGCTTGTTACCAATTTTTCGAATTCAAGTGAGCTGTCTATCCAAGGATCAATAGGGCAGACGCACCAAACAACTTTTGAAACGGGCACGATTAACGCGGCCTATAACCCTTCGGAAATTCGTACCTATGATACAACAGCAAGATGGCGGTATCAGCCAGGGACAATTCGTTGGGACTTTACGGCGCGGATGACAGATAGTCGTTTTGAAAACACTGAGTTTAATGCGACTGGTGATCCGCTCATTCAAAAAGATAGGGATAATACCGAATATTCCACAGCCGTGGATATCGCCTTTGAGAGGTTGTCTGCACGTTACGGTCAGGTGGGATTGACCCCTTTTTTAGGCTTCAAAATTGATCGCGCAGAATTTGACCGACGCGATTTTGACATTGATTCAGATGATTTTACAGGTGTGGATCAATCAAATTGGCGATACGATGTGACGGCCGGAATTGAATTTGCCCCCACTGGAAAATTACGCGGTAATGCCCGTGTTGGATACGGCTTATATCGCCCGGATGATAATGATTTGGACGACCAAAGTTCGGCCATTGCATCCATTGACTTGATATATCTTTATTCGCCTCTAACAAATTTTACGCTGGGCGCAGATCGATTTTTCACAAATAACACGGATGATGTTGGCGGTACATTGGAAACGCGTCTATCTGCACGGGTTATCCATGAATTAACACGGCGATGGATTTTTGATGCCGGACTAAGTTACGCCAACCGCTCTTTTTCAAACGCTGTGGAAGATAAAACTTGGATCACGGATGCAGGGTTTATTCGACGTTTGAATGATCGTTTTTCCGTGGCGGGCGATGTGCAGTTCATTTCGCGGGAATCATCTCTAAATAACGCAGACTATGATGAAACAAAAGCGATCATCCGACTGAACACGCGTTTTTAGATTGTTTTATAAAGGCTTGGCCTGTGTATAAAATGTGGATACAATTATATCTGTTTCATTTATCCTTTTTTGCTTCGTTTCTTTATGATTAAAACCCTATTCATACTCAGCTTATTTCTTTTTTCCGCCTGCTCGGGGGAGTGGAGGGAATACCCTCAATCGAACTACACTCAAGGCAATGCTGAACAAGTGATCGGCGTAGGAGATAAGCTTAGCGTCACGGTTTTTGGCGAAGAGGGGCTTTCGGATGAATATGTGGTTCTGAGTGACGGTACTATTCAGATGCCATTGGTCGGTACGGTCATTGTTCAACAAAAAACGCTAGAACAAGCTCAAGAGATAATTTCGGAGAGTTTTATCAAAGAAGGTTATTTGGTTAATCCGAAAATCACGTTGTCCATAGTGCAATCTCCAACGGTTAAAATTATGGGTGAAATAATGGATGCAGGCGTATATTCATACACAGCGGATATGACCATTCTCGATTTGGTTGCAAAGGCAGGTGGGTTTAGTTATCGCGCCAATCAAAACCATTTTGATATCGTCAGAAAAACTCCCATGGGGGGATCGGAACAAGTTGTTTCTGGCGGTTTATCCACACGGATTAAGCCTGGCGATATTATTAGGGTTAAGGAGCGTTTCTTTTAATTATGAGCGATCATATCTCATCCCAAACTATGGTCACTTCCGACCCTTATTCGCGCTATGCCGCGGATGTATTAGGCAATGATATTAATGTCATTTTCAAAATCTTACGTGACCGTGCTAAAATCATTATTGCCTGCATGATTATGGTGACATTTGTGTCTGTTGTTATCGCGACACAGATACAAACGACATATACGGCAACGGCCAAATTAATGATGAATGCAACTGACGCCGCAATAAAAAGGTCAGATGTCTTTCAGAGACTTTTTCCTGCAGGTGTTGTAAACACGACGGATGTGTTGTCTCAAATACAGATTATGAAATCCCCCGCCGTCATTACGCAGGTCATTCTTGACAACAATTTATATAAAAATCCTGACTTTGGCGGTTCTACTTATTATCAGAGTTTCGATATGATGCCTAAAGATAAGCAACAGGCCATGATTACCAAAATCATATTGGGGCTGAAAATCACGCAAGAGCCTGGCACATCCCTCGTTAATATAAGTTTTGAAGCCAAAAACCCCGTTGATGCGGCTACAATCGCCAATGCAGTTCACGTTGCCTATGCAAGGAACGAACAAAAGCGTTTAAAAGAACAGGCATCAAGAGCGTCAGAGTGGTTGGCAGAACGTCTGGAGGTATTGAAGGAGGATGTTCAAAAGGCTGAAATGGTATTAGAAAACGCACGCCAGGAAAACAATATTACATGGTCATTCGATAACGATATCCGGATAAAGCAAATTGATTTGCTGGTGCGCGAATTATCAGTGGTTGAGGCAAATTTCGCTGAAACACAAGCCATACTGGATATGATTGACAAGGCACACGTTAATAAAAAGCGCTTTAACACTGTTCCTGAATTTTTGAATGAAGAATTGGCGGAAAATTTAAAATTGATGGAGGCCGAGTTATTAAGAAAACGGGCTCTTTACGAAAAAAGATATGGTGCCAATCACCCAGAGATGATTGCGCTTAGAGCGGAATTCAGCGCATTTAGAGATAAATTAAATGCCGAAGTAAATAATTTTGCAGAGTCTGTAAAAAATCAAAAAGACATACAAATCTCGAAAATTAATGAAATTAATAAGAAAATCGCTAAATACAGGGATTCGTATAAACGTGACTCCGAAAAAAGATTGAGAATGCGTAATTTGCAAACTCATGCACAAACGTCGCGCGCATTATTAAATACTTTCATGGGATATTACCTTGAATCTATGCAAAATCTTAATATTGATCAAATCCCTCTAAGAGTCATCACACCGGCAACAGTTCCAACACATAGCTCGGCCTTTCATAAAGGTCTGGTTATCCCATTGGGTTTGATTACTGGATTCTTTTTTGGTGTTTTAATTGCACTACTGATCGAGCGATTGGAGGACAGTGTTCAGTCAGCATCCCAGTTAGAGAGGCTAACGCAACTTTCTGTTTATGGCATTATGCCTTTTGTGAAAATGGCGAAAGGCCAAAAACCCTCCGCCTATATCCATGCCAATCCTGCAGGGATTTTGGCGGAATTGATGCGTACGCTATTGACAACTATCGATATAAGGAACCCGAGATTAAAGGCTGGTGGTCGGGTTTTAACCGTTACGTCAACACATGCAGCAGAGGGAAAAACAACCAATGCGATTTGGTTGGCCACAACCGCAGCCCAGGCAGGAAAAAAAGTTTTGATTATTGATGCAGATATGCGTCGTCCAGCACTGCATAAGGCGTTTGGCATAGGTAATAGCCGGGGGCTTGTTGATTATCTAAGTAACCGATTACCTCTTGATGAGACAATATATAAAAAAGATGATTCGCATGTGCACATCATGACCAGTAAAGCCATTCCGACGCATGCCCTTACACTACTAACCAATGAGCGGATGGACACGCTTATCAGACGGGTTCGCGATGATTATGACCTGGTCATCCTTGATGGCCCGACGGCACGCATATTTTCTGATTCTCTGGTTTGCGCGCAGTTGTCAGATCAGACATTATTTGTCGTTGAATGGAAAAAGACAAAGCGGGCTGAAATTCTTGAAACCCTGAAACAATTTAGGGGAATGAATTACAAAGATATCTCTCTTATTCTAAATAAGGTGAATGAAAGGAAGATTTTAAAGCTTCGTAAGCAAGATCTGGCCTATATGGATGAAAATAAAAGGGTGTAATCTCCCCCATCTCATTGATTTACATATATTTTATAAAGATATCTACAATTTTAACTAAATTTTAAAAATGATTTTCCATACTATTAGTAAGACTTTGTCAGTGATAAAGCCGTGAAATAAGATATATACGAACAGATTTTCATTGTTTTTACAGGCAATATTATGGTTAAATTAACCTACAAAGGAAATAAAGGCGGAGGCCATGATAATTTATAAAAAATACCTTTCAGGCCTATTAAGCGTTATATTTATGATGCTTATGGTGTCGCCTGCGACGGCAGGTGGCTCTGCGTCTATAAATGATGGCACTTTGGGCGGTTTGATTCTCAATGTCGCTAATCAGGTCAATGTTATTCAGCTTATGGCCTTTTTGGCTTACATGGCCGGTTTTTTATTTGCGGCGATGGGTATTTATAAATTACGCCAGCATGTGGAATTTGGCCCACAGAAAGTTGAACTGCCGGAACCCCTTAAATATTTATTTGTTGGCGCCTTGTTTCTGACATTACCTGTGGTTGCGACCGCGGCCAATATGACATTTGGTGATCAGGGTGACGTTCAGGATCTTGGAGGATATAGTTTTGATAATTCTGTCACGCAAAGTGGACTGACACTTGATGGAATGATGATTGCCATGATGGAAAATTCATATGCGCCTGTGCTATATCTTTTCATCTTTTTTGCCTATGCGGCTGGGGCGGCGTTGATGGTCATTGCCATTCACCGATTTACAAAGACAGAGCGTGAGGGTCCGCGTGGTCCTACAGGGATGGGCACAATCGCGACATTTGTATTGGCCGGGGCCTTATTCTCTCTGGCACCGATGACAGGCATGTTG
>CAJXOI010000068.1 GCA_913057885.1 uncultured Micavibrio sp. | reverse complement strand
TTGAAGGTTTGTTGGCGGTCCGGACGCACGCAGCCGAGCTTTATCCCAACGGGAGTAAGTCGCTGATCCGCGTTATCTGCACGGAGCGTCAGTCGGTACTCGGCCCTTGACGTAAACATACGATAGGGCTCTGGTGCGCCGCGCGTAATCAAATCATCAATCAGCACACCGATATAAGCCTCTGCACGATCTAAGGTGATTGCCTCTTGCCCGTGACGGGCAGCGTTTAGCCCGGCCATCAGCCCTTGTGCCGCCGCTTCCTCATATCCAGTTGTCCCATTAATCTGTCCCGCCAGATAAAGACCTTTCAACGTCTTAACCTCCAACGTATTTTTAAGGGCACGGGGATCAACATAGTCATATTCAATCGCATATCCATACTCCAAAACGCGCGCATTTTCCAAACCCGGGATCGTCCTAAGCATCGCGTCTTGAACTTCAGCAGGAAGGGAGGTCGATATCCCGTTAGGATAGACCGTATCGTCATCCAACCCCTCTGGCTCAAGAAAAATTTGGTGACGATCTTTATCGGCAAACCGTGTGACCTTATCCTCAATCGATGGACAATAACGAGGGCCGGACCCCTCAATTTGACCTGAATAAACGGCGGAAAAATGTTTATTTTGCTCGATAATTTTATGAGTTTCAGCGTTAGTATATGTCATATGACATTCAATTTGAGGAACGGTAATTTTATCCGTCATGTAGGAAAAAGGAACGGGATTGTCATCTGCAGGTTGCGCATCCAAAATATCCCAATTGATAGTATTACCGTCCAACCGTGCCGGTGTCCCGGTTTTTAACCGCCCCATAGGTAGTTCTAGTTTCTCCAATGTCTCACCCAACTTGATCGCCGGTTTTTCTCCTACGCGACCTGCTGGGATTTTTTGTGTTCCGCGGTGGATAACGCCACGCAAAAATGTGCCTGTTGTAATAACAACCGCAGGGGCAAATATCTTTGTGCCACCCCCTTGAATAATACCTTGTATGACCTGATCGTCGATCATCACATCATCCACGCCGCCCTCAATCACAGTCAGGTTCGGCGTGTTGAAAATTTCCCTCTGCATCGCTTCACGATAGAGCTTACGATCCGCCTGTGTTCTTGGACCACGCACCGCCGCCCCTTTGGATGCATTGAGCATGCGGAACTGAATTCCCGCCTGATCCGTCACACGCCCCATAATGCCATCCAACGCGTCTATTTCGCGCACAAGATGTCCTTTGCCAAGACCACCGATTGCGGGATTACACGACATGACGCCGATTGTGTCTTTGGCATGGGTCACCAAAGCAGCTTTTGCACCCATGCGCGCAGATGCCGCCGCAGCCTCGCACCCGGCGTGGCCGCCCCCAACAACAATAACATCAAATTGATTTTGCATGGGGGGTTTATAGCAGATGAGAGCTCTGAAAATCAAGAAATTCGGCTATTTCCCAATACAAAAATCACGAAAGATAATATCGAGCAAATCTTCAACATCGATGCGCCCCGTAATTTTACCAATCGCCCTGACCCCAAGACGGATATCTTCGGCTATTAAATCCGGGGATGCCCCTTTAAGGGCCCGATCAATGTGTTCTTTGGAGAGTAAAAGCGCCTCGCGATGTCGGCATCGCGTTAAAGATGGCGATGATTGAATATCATCAAAAATTTTTGATGTTTCACGTGAAACAAGGTCGATAAGGCCATTCAGGCCCTCGCCTGTGTGACAGGAGATTGAAAGCTTATTATGCACTACACTCTGGATTGCTTCGTCGTTTTCAACCCCTCGTAATGACGATTGAATATCCATTTTATTCGCTACAACAATCGATCGATCATCAACAAAAGATAATGTCTCTTGATCCATCTCTTTTGTGCCATCAAATAATAAAATTTTAAGGGCGGCTTCTTTAGCCTTTGATTGGGCGCGCTTAATGCCCTCTTGTTCAATAACATCAGCCGTATCGCCACGCAACCCGGCCGTATCATAAAGCGTGACCGGGTAACCATTGAGATCCAGATGCACCTCCAACACATCACGCGTGGTCCCCGCCGTTTCGGATACGATCGCAACGTCGCGTTTGGCCAGCACATTGATCAAAGATGACTTTCCCGCATTCGGGGCGCCGATAATCGCAATCTTGACTCCCTCCCGCAAAATTTCGCCGCGATTACCATCATTCAGATGATCATCCATTTCTTTTAAAACAGATTTAAGCACAGGATGAATTTGCGCCTTCACTTCGTCTTCGGGTAAGTCCTCTTCCGAAAAATCAATTTGCGCCTCGGCATAGGCCAGCGCCCTTACCAATTGATCTGCCCATGAGTGATAGAGATTGGATAAATCTCCCCTCATTTGCGAGAGGGCCAGCTGTTTTTGCGCCTCGGTCTCGGCATGGATTAAATCCGCCACAGCCTCGGCCTGGGTTAGATCCAGATTACCATTTTCAAAGGCGCGGCGCGTAAATTCGCCGGGTTCAGCCAAGCGATGTCCATCCATTTTTGATAGGGCATTGAGCAAGCTGTCACGCACGGCCTTGCCGCCATGGATATTATATTCAACCGTTTTTTCGCCCGTATAAGAGCGTGGCGGATGAAAGGCAATGACAATGCATTCATCAATCAAAGACCCATCTGCGGGGCTTATAAGCTGCGTCAAAACCGCCTGTCGCGACGGGAAATTATCAGATGATAACTGGGACAACGATTCAAACGCCTGTGGTCCCGAAACACGAACAATGGCGATACCGGCGCGGCCTTGAGCCGAAGCAAGTGCGTATATCGTATCAACCATCTATGTTTTTGTTTTCTTAACCTTTTCTTCGGGCGGATTGCCCATGGTCATGGCTGCGCCCATTTGATCCCAAATCATTTGTTGAAGCTCTTGAAACTGTTGCATATTTTGCGGTGCCCACATCTTCATATTTTCTGTCATCGCCTCATTCATTTGATCTACGTCGGGCAGGCCGAAAAAACGACGCGCCTCCTCTGGGGTACAGTCAACATTCACGGTAAATTTCATCTTTGTAATAACCTTTCTTTCATATTTGAATGACATTATAGTCATAGCATGTCCGAGTATCGCTATCCAAACGAATTCATTCAAAAGGCACAATCACGTATCCGCAAACAAATTAGTGGCAACGGCGCGGAGCCTAAAGAAACAACACTTGAAATTCTTCGCCAGGGAATGGGGGAATTTACGGCACAATCGCGCTTTGAAATTGACATTCAGGTCGATCAAAAGCAGCTGCCGGGCAAAAAGAGTCAGGGCGAAATTGTTGAGAAAGGCAAAGTCCAAAGTAAAATCCAATCCTATATGGCGGAGCTTGAGGATCAAGACAGTTTAAAAGAAGCGATAAAGACAAAAATTGAATCCCTTCCGCTGCAGGGGTTTGGCGCCGAAAATGAAATTATTCCCCTCGATCAGGCCAAAAAAATTTATACAGAACAAACACCATGTGGAACCTGCAGTGGTCAGGGGAAATCAGTGTGCAATATCTGCCGCGGACAGGGGCATGCGCAATGCCAATTGTGTTTTGCAAGGGGGATGATTCAATGCACGCAGTGCAATGGAATCGGCGAAATTATTAACGGAGATCAAAAACAAGTGTGCCCCATGTGCCAGGGCCGCAGAGAAATATTTTGTCCAGAATGTCGCGGCCAACAAACAGTTCCATGCACCACATGCCAAACTAAGGGATATATCGTTTGTAATACTTGTAGCGGCGAAGGCGTCAATTCGACCATTTACACCGTTACACCAACGGCAAAAATCTCATCCGATATTCACCTGCAGGAAATGGATTACGACCCCAAAACATTTGCCAATAAAATAGGTGCCATGACTTTGGCCAAGGGAGGGCATATTAAATTCAATGTAACCGAACCGCCCGCAGAAGACGATGATGATGGCCTTGCCTATTATCAAGATGCCCCTGCGGATGAGCGGCCGCGAACGGTGTATTATCATGCAACCATGCCTTGGGCGGTGGCTAATTTCACCGTGAACGGCAAGGGATATGACATTGCCTTTGCCGGATATAAAGGCGCGGTCTGCACATGCGACCCGTTCATGGACGTGTTATTGGACGAACCGCTTGAGCTGATAAAAAAGGCGGCAAATGGCGAAGGGTATGTCGCAGGCCTACTGAAACAAGCCTGCGAGTATCGTGTTTCACGTGAAACAATGAAAGCGCTGTCAAAAAACAAAATAAAAAACGTCGCCCGCGAAATTCATAAGCTTTATAAGCTTGGGCTAGGTAAACAAGCCTTACAAGATTTGGTCAAAGGATGCCACTCGGCCAAAAAACGCATCACCCGCCGCCCACGTTATATTGGATTGGGTATAGGGTTGGTCGCCTCAACCGCTTTGCATTATCAATGGTTTTTTGCAGGAATGGGGGAAACCATCGTAAAATCACAACCGTCGCCCGCGAACATTATGTTTGATGGCTTGCCGCTGCTTTTGGGTCTGGTCGTAACAATTTTAATAATAAAAGGCGCAGGCATTTTTACACTTCGCAAGACAATGAACGCTATTGGCATCCAATCAACCAAAATTCCACCATTGGGGACCGCAGGGCTTTATGCCCTTATTGGAAATATTGTGCTGGCAGGCGGATTTATCGGAGGACGGTTTTTCGGGCTTTATTGATTCATTATTTAACCAAGGGTTTTAGTATAGATGCAGTGAGTTACTTGTTCCCCATTGACGACCAGATTTGTTGGAAGTTCCGCTGCAAGCTCAAAACCGCATTTCTCATAGAAACCCTTGCCCTGAAAACTTGGCGTATTCAATCTTATTGAACGACAATCATGTTCTTTGGCAAAATCTTGAATCGCAGACATTAGTTTTTGACCATAGCCTTTTCCACGGTGTTCTTTTTCAACGTGAAAAAGGGCGACATCCAAACCACCCCATAACTTTTCAACACTCGCTTCTGCAACGACCTGGCCATCAACACACATGTTAAAAACATAATGCAACGGATCATAATCAAAAGGCGTTGTTTCACGTGTAAATGCGGTTAATTTATCACCTATTGACCAATCATGGCCTTCTGTTTGTTGAATATCAATCTGAGACGACATAATAGATTCTCCTAGTTATTTATTTTATCAATAAGGAGTAACATATTATTGTCAAATAGATTTATTGATTCATAGACTGGAAAAACTCGTCATTATTTTTGGTCGACTTTAATTTTCCTATCAAAAATTCAATCGCATCAATGGTGCCCATGGGGTTTAAAATACGACGTAAAATCCACATTTTTTGTAATGTTGCCGGATCAACCAAAAGATCCTCTTTCCGCGTTCCCGATTTTTGAATATCAATCGCTGGATACACGCGTTTATCAGCGATTTTACGATCCAGAACAATCTCGGCATTGCCCGTTCCTTTAAATTCTTCGAAAATCACTTCGTCCATGCGTGACCCGGTATCAATCAACGCAGTAGCAATAATCGTTAATGATCCACCTTGCTCAATATTTCTGGCAGCACCAAAAAACCGTTTGGGACGTTGTAGGGCGTTGGCGTCTACACCGCCTGTCAAAACCTTACCAGATGACGGCACAACAGTGTTATAAGCGCGGCCAAGGCGCGTTATGGAGTCTAATA
>CAJXOI010000067.1 GCA_913057885.1 uncultured Micavibrio sp. | reverse complement strand
TCCATCAATTGATCTTTCGTCGTCATTACCGTTGCCGCGGTGCGGATTGTTCCAATATCATCCTTGTCCTGTTCCCAAACATACCAATTAATCGGATCAAGCGCCATATCAGCAGCCATTCCAAAACCATCGCGGATCGTTGATGGCCCAAAAATTGGCAGTACAATATACGGCCCTGAGTCAACACCCCATACAGCTAAAGTCTGGCCAAAATCTTCAGGTTCGTAATCAATCCCGTCAAATTCGGCATTATCGACAAAACCGCCCCAACCACCAAAGGTATTGTAAACAAAGCGTGTCGTTACACGACCAGCGCCATTCAAATCACCCTGTAGTAATTCATTGATGAGATAAACTGGAGACTTTAGGTTATCAAGAAAATTTGCGATGGCTGTACGAAACGGGCTTGGCACAACAAAACGATAGGTTTCCGTCAACGGATCCAAGGCAACAGCATCAACCGTATCATTCCACCCGAATACAACGCGGTTATATGACTCAAACGGGTCTGAAACTTCAGGATTATTGGGGTTTGATGCACATCCCGACAATGCAACAGATGCCGCCAACCCGACTGTTAAAAATCCCTTTTTAATATTTTTAATCATGATAATCATAGTCCCACTTTAAAACTGATAATATCTTACTTTGTAATCTATACTCACTGGGTTAACAAGCCCTTAACGCCTTATTGACCGACACTAGCCATCTTCTTTGTGACTTAAAAAATACACTGAAAATAAAAAAATCAATATCGGCGTGGCCCAAACCGCCAAAAAAAGCGGAATTTCATGCCCTTGCGCAAGCGTCATAAGAAAACTGGACACAAAAAAGACGATCGCCGTAGCGCCCAATCCCGCCGCAATTAAAGGAAAGGTTCTTGAGACACGATCCGTTTTTAATGTAACGGCCGCCGCTAGAAACACCATCGCCATCACCATAAGCGGTTGAGACAAAAGCGATTGATAATAAGACCGCAAAGGCATTGTATCCAAACCCGTTGGGCTAAGGGCATCAATAAAATAAGGCAATCGCCAAAATGAAATCGTTTGCGGCGAGGAAAAGCTCTCTTGAATCGTTTGTGGCGTCAGCGTCGTAGTCAAACTCAGGGTTGGCAACACCCTGGGGATGGCGTCTTTTTGATGCACCGAAACGTTGTTAAAAACCCACTCTCCATTCCCTAATTGTGCTGTCGCGGCATCAATTCTCTGTGAATGCTGGTTATTCTGATCAAAGAAAAATACAACAACATCTTGCATCATCCATTCCCGCGCATTCAGGTCATCGGCCTTAAGGATAAAATTTCCGGTTTCGTCTTCTTGCCTAAGCCATAGCCCATCACCGATACGGGTAATTGTCTCGCGCCCATCGCCCATATATAAATTATCCATTTTTTCATATCGGCTCATCATGCTGGCGAAAACAGGATGAAGTAAGGTGACATAAATCAAACTGACCAGTAATGTCGTGCATAGGACCGGTATCAAAAATTGCCATACAGACATACCCGATGCTCGCAAGATCACCAGTTCTTGTCTTTCGGACAATGATTTCAAAACAGCAATAGCGGAAAAAAATATAATAAAAGGCATAATCTCGTGGCCAACCTCCGGCAATTTATAAAAGGCCATCTCAAACACCACGAATACGGTTATGGCATCATTATTCCCCACGCGGTTAAACAGCTCTATTGCCTCGAAAAGATAAACAACCCCGATCAAAAGACAAAAAACCATCGCCAATTTCTTCAAAAATTCCATCGCCAAATAACGGAATAAAAGGGCATTTAACTGTGTCATAAAATCCTTTTTACCACGCCACTTGTTAATCAACCATTATTTTTTCATCTTCATCCAAATTGCGGATATGGTATCTTTGGTTATGGCCTATGATATCAAGCTGGATTTAAAACAATCACAACAATTGGTTATGACACCGCAATTGCGCGATGCCATTGCCATGTTGCAAATGAATAACCTTGATCTGGCTGAATATCTTGAACAAGAAATGGAACATAATCCGTTTTTGGAGAAAGATGAAACACGTGAGGACACCAAAGACGATAGTTTTGATGCCGGGACATCTGCTGCAAACGTCGGATCAGGGGGCAGCTCAAAATTCGATGATCCTGACTTTGCCCTGGAAAACCGTGTTGAGGATAAAAAGGACCTTCGCGCCCATTTGATGGAACAATTGAATGTCACGATCACAGAATCCCGCGACAAAATGATTGCTGCCCTGTTGATTGATCGGTTAGACGAAAGTGGTTATTTACGTGAAACACCACAACAAAGCGCAGAGTCATTATCATGTTCTGTTGACCGTGTTGAACGGTTATTAGAAACCCTGCGCCAATTCGACCCGACGGGTATATTTGCGCATGATCTTCCCGATTGCCTAGCGCTGCAATTAGAAGAAAAAAATCGTCTTGATCCGGCAATGCAGACATTGCTGAAAAATCTTGATGTGCTGGCCGATGCTGATTTTAAAAAGCTGGAAAAATTATGCGGTGTTGATCGGGATGACCTTCAGGATATGATTTCTGAAATTCGTGCCCTTAACCCCAAACCGGCAGCGGAATTTGATTATGTGATTTCTCAAACCGCCATTGCCGATGTTTTAATGGAAAAATTGCCTAAACACCAAGGCGGTGGATGGAAGGTTAGATTGAACCATGAAACATTGCCTAGAGTTCTGATCAATCAAGAATATGTGGCCTTGGTTGAGAGAGGCGCGGGCGATAAAACAGAAAAGAAATTTTTGACGGATAAGTTACATTCCGCCAATTGGTTGGTGCAGGCCATGGATCAGAGGGCGCAAACCATCCTGAGGGTTGCCAGCGAAATTATTGATGCTCAAGAGGGTTTCTTTTTATTTGGTGTCGAGTTCTTAAAACCTTTGACCTTGCGTGAAGTTGCGGAAGAGGTCGGCGTCCATGAATCCACCGTAAGCAGGATTACCATCGATAAATTTATTGGGACCCCGCGCGGTCTATTTCCTTTGAAATTCTTTTTTGGATCGGGTGTATCGTCATCTGATGGTGGCGGAGATGTTTCGGCCCAAGCCATCAAAGCCAAAATCAAAACGATGATTGATAATGAGCCAACCCAAAAACCATTGTCGGACGAAGCCATCGCCAACGCCTTGCAAAATGAAGGAATCGATATTGCCCGTCGTACCGTAGCCAAATACCGCGAGGCAATGAAGATCGGGTCGTCGTCTACACGAAGAAAACAGAAAAAGCAGTTGGATTAAGGCGCAACAGTTTTCTTATTATTGCTGTTGGTTTTATTCAAAATATCCTTTAACGGATTATCCTTTAAAACAATATGCCTTACGCAAATTTCAGGACGGTCGCACAACCGCGCAATCTGTGTGATAAGGGTTTCGCATAAATTGGCCAGATTCTGTCTATCATTTGGATGAAGACTTGCCCTTAATTCGCTATGTTGTTGATCAGGAAATATAGCCTTTTTCGTATCGCCTTGATTGCTGCGCATACAGATATCGTGCGACAAGGTCACGATACAGTCCCGATTTATCGTTATTTTTAATACCTCGCCGGCAGCAACCCTACTATGTCTGGAAGCGCCCGCCATTGCATATTCAAGAGTATATTTTTTTCCTTTTAAGCGCTTATCCCGCCGCGATATAATAAAGCCGTTCTCTTTCAAATTACTATAAATCTTGTCAAAAATTTGCTTGCCAGTATGGAAAAATATATCTGAAGGCGGTGTTTTATTATCGTCGATCTTGTCACCCTGACTGCCATCGAAATCATCTTTTGGTCCCTGTAATGCCATATTTTTATCCTTTTTTCTTTTCAAATTACAAATGTCGTTGCAAAAGATCAAACTTTAAGACGCGGTTTTTAAAATTTGTTAAGGGTTTGCATGACATACTGAAATAGGAGTATAGTGACTTTCAAATCCTTCCAAACCAATACATACGGAGGCAATTATCATGGATTTAACTCTTCAAGGACTACATTTCGACATGGGCGACGCCCTGAAAACATACATCGAAGAACGCATTGAAACGATTAACGAAAAATACTTTGGGAGGGCCGTGAATGTCTCTGTCACAATGAGCAAAGAAACAAAATCACTATTCAAAACACATATCGCCATGACGGTTGGGAAAGAAATTCATGTCAGCGCGACCGCAAGTGAACATGATGTGCACCAATCGTTTGATTCTGCCGCAGACAAAATCGCCAAACAATTGCGTCGATATAAACGGAAATTGCGCGACCACCATGAACAAATGGAACAAGCGGAATTGATGCGTGTCCCAGAATATACAATTGGATTAAATATTAACGATGATCAGGTTGATCATTTAACTGATGAGGAGATTGAATCACAAGATGATCCGGTCATCATTGCCGAAATGACAACCAATATTCAAACAATGTCGGTATCAGATGCGGTGATGCGTTTGAATTTATCGGGCAATAATGCCATGTTATTTAGAAACTCCAAAAACGGTGAATTGAACATGGTTTATATTCGTCAAGACGGCAATATTGGGTGGGTCGACCCAAAGGAAGCCAAAAGCGTCCAAAGTGACGCGGCTTAATCCAAAGACAAAAGCCCCCATAAAGGGGGCTTTTTTATATCCTACTGAACGAACATAGGCGTCAAATTATTTTGACGAGCAATCACATGAAGGGTTTCAATGTCTTGTTTACTGGAAATATGTGATCCATCGGCACCAAACAATGCATAAGCTTTACGGCCATCTTCATGAGTTACAGGGCGAATATAAGACAACCCATCATTGCCAAGATTAAGAAAATCTTGCGTCGATAAAGCCGCAAGCTGTTGCGAAATCAAACTATCATGATGTTGGTTTTTATCTTTAATCATCTGAACCCTCCACATCTATAATATTACTAGATTTTTCATCTGAATTGGATTTTTTCTTATTCCCTGAAATTTTGATTTTCTGCACCTGTGGTTCGGGAACAATCCGCGTCATGTCAATATGGAGAAGCCCGTTATCCAAAGACGCACCCGACACCTCAATTCCATCGGCCAGCACAAAACCTCGCTGGAACTGCCGCGCCGCAATACCTCGATGGAGAAAGACGCGGTCTGTCGTATCGTCCTGTTGTTTTCCGCGTATGGTTAATTGATTATGTTCCAATTCAACATCCAAATCATCCATCGTGAAGCCTGCTACAGCCAAGGTAATACGCAATTGGTTTTCAGATACTTGTTCTATGTTGTAAGGGGGGTAACCATCTGAGGTTTTTTTCAGGCGGTCGATTGTTCGTTCAAAATCATCAAAGCCCAAAAACATCGGGCTATCAAATAAAGAAAGTCTTGTTGTCATTTAAAAATACTCCTTATCTTTATGATCAAGGTTTCTTTGAAAGACCCGAAAAGGCATCTCTCTTGATAATAGTATATAAGATGTATAACTTAAAAATCAATCAAATTAAGGCTTGGACAATGCCTCTAAGATGACCGTTGCCTTGGCCAACCCTGCCTCATCAGATAATGTCACATGAATATGCGGTATTTTTCCCGGTGGTACAATTTTTTCGAGTTTGGTCGCCACTCCACCACTGATTTCTAAGATAGGGCGCCCCAAATCATCATTACCAAT
>CAJXOI010000066.1 GCA_913057885.1 uncultured Micavibrio sp. | reverse complement strand
CCGCCGTAAAATGGCGGGTAAAAAGCGACCTATCCCGTTTATTTCCACTGTGACCGAAGGCACATGATATTGTTTCACAAGCGCAGCAATTTTTTTACATTGTTGCGTTGCTTCATCATCAGGATCCGCTTCCATGGTGCGAATGTAATCGATATGATGTAAATAATAATATCCGTCTTCATCCGTAAACACGACCGCCCACACTGAGGCATCGCCCTGCACCGAACCAAAGGCCGGATCCCACCACGCAGAACAAGAGACAAGCCG
Organism: uncultured Micavibrio sp.; assembly: GCA_913057885.1. Classification (GTDB taxonomy): domain Bacteria; phylum Pseudomonadota; class Alphaproteobacteria; order Micavibrionales; family UBA1664; genus UBA1664. The sequence continues at coordinate 5,369 of CAJXOI010000066.1, read as the reverse complement.
TTTACCATTTAGAAACAATATCGGTTTTTGCACAACCTCGCGATAATCAAGCTCATCCGTATAATATCTCAGATTGGAAACATCCAATCGCCCTTGTGCGATATTGACGGGTTGTAACAACATTTGTGATGCAAATTTATTAGGCCCGACCTGTCGTTCCAACATACGGATATCTGTTAACGGAAAGCGTTCCGGCCATACGCTTTCATTATTTTTATCTATAATCGGCAGACGAAAATATTTAAAACTTCGCAGAAACGCCTCACCACTATCATCATTATCAGTGCGATAAATCGTATCAAATGTGTGCGGTGTCCCAACATAAAGCTGTGTCCCTTGAGGTGTTAGAATAAATCGTGATTCATCCAATCTATTGCGCAATTCTTGACGTGCTTCTTGCGTTGATGATGTGTTTGGCACCTCGACATCATCATAAATAATGACATCCGCCCTGGCGCCTGTAATATTGGATGAAATTCCACGCGCCATCATGGTTGGATCGCGTAATTCCATTGACCTCTCAACCGTAAAACGGTCATTCGCCCATTGATCCATACGTGATGGTTTTAGATCCGTAGTCAGGGGGTGACGCTCAATAATGCGTTTGACATTGCGCACCATTTTACGAGCCAAGGCATCATCTGCAGCCAAAACCAGAACGCGGGAATTCGGATTATGATGGATTAACCACGCACAAAAAATCCCGACCAATGTTGATTTCCCGCATGAGCGAAACGCCATCAGAAGCAGGCGTGTATCCGAGCTTTGCCAACAGTTTTCCAACCACCTGAGGATCCGCAAATGGATGGCAGGTGTCGACTGGTTCTGCATCTGATTCCATATCACGGCAAATAGATCCAGATCGATGACTACCCTGCTCATTCATTATGACCTTCCAATTCGTTTTGTGCGTTTTTAAGCATCACTTGCAGATTATTGAATGTTTTGTCTGCGTCTATGTCGACCATTTCCGCTAATTTCAACAGCAATTCAATATGCGCCAGCGCGGCCTTGCAGGCCGCATGATGGTTTTTGAAATCACCTGCAGCATCCGCATCACCGTCATCCATAAATTCGTGATAAGACGTAATGGCTTTATCTAATGCCTTTGGTAACGTTTCAGCGATTTGGGCGCGCGTTTGCACCTCTATTTCAGGAGTTTTTTGTTTCATATTTTTTCTTTTTAAAATTTACTGACGATATACCAAAACGCGCCATTGGAAACGACGGTGATGGCATCATATTGGGATGATAAATTTTGCGTGGTGTTATCCGGCCCTGCACCACCTTGTTCAGTAACCGCAACATTATTGGCACTGTTATCCGTCTTTTTAATCGTGATGGTACGGCCGATTGCTTTTGCAGCATTCGCAGGGGGCAAACGACATGTGACCGCCCCGATAAAGGAACTTATTAGATATGTATCGACACTCATATCAATATCAATTGTTCCGGATGTTTCAAAAAATTTTGTATTGCCCGCCATGCGATTTGACGATGTGACAAACCATTCCGACCCATTGGATAAAATCGAGATATAATCATAGGGACCACCCAGAATGATTTCGGCCTTGCGATCAATACCTAAGCCATTTGGTTCAGAGACAATGACCTGATTACCCGTTTGGTCAATTTTTTTGATGGTAAAGCTACACCCTTGTAAAGTTGATGCCAGAGGAAGATCAATCGTAATATCCCCGTTAAAGGCCGAAACCAAATGCACGGACCGATCACCATTCAACGCGATTGAGGCGGTAGATGCAGCCTCGATATATATTGTATCCGCACGCATCAGTGTCGCGGTTAGGTCCTTGACAACCATGCGATCAAATTGATTGGGAACAGGAAAACCCGCATTTATGGATTGGAAATTCCCACCACTTGAGTCATCAATTGCTGCACCATCGGACATCGCCAATAAATTTTGGATAAATGTGTTTTGAGACCCTGATTGCAAAACCAAATTGGGAACACCATTAAAGGATTCACAATATAAATTATCGATGATGGTTTGATTGGCATTCGCGCCAACGGTCATACACGATAATGCTGTGCCATCAACATTGATTTCGCAATTATCAAATCGGTTATAAAACGCCCCATGTGCAACATATATTCCGTGCCCTGTCATTGCCGTTCCTTGGGAATAGACACGACAAGCGTTAAAAATATTGGCGTTTGGTGTATCCCCTGCGCCTGATTTTATCAGCTTAATTGCTGTTTCACTTGGCGAGAGAACAAGGCATGAGGAGATAATATTCCAATAGCACGGTTTATTTGTATCTGTCCCGCCGTCCAAAACGATACCTTTATTGGCATTTTTAATCACCAAATTTTGAAGCATGTTTTGCACACACGGGGCATCCTGTCCCTCCATATGAATGGCAACATCGCCACCATCAATGTGAAAGTCAGATAAGGAGTTATACTCACCACGAATATTGAATGCCGTAAATAGATCACTATCAACGTCTATAGTGGAAGCGGCCCCCGATCCAAATATTCTCTTATAGGATGTGATCTGGATTGTATCGGTAATGCGGTAAGCTCCCTCCGGAATATAAATTGCATCATGTGCCGATAAGGCCGCAGCAATAGCCAACGTATCATCGATAATCCCGTCACCAACCGCACCAAAATCACGAATAGAAATTATATCGGAAACCTTATCACCTATGGCGCGATTCACCGCACCAACTCCACCCGCAGTAAAATTAGTTGGGGCCTGTGTCAGGCCATAATCAACAGCAATCGGATTTCCGTTTTCATCAAATCCCAGTGCCTTTCCTGCACGGTTGGCAACAGATGGCAATTCGGCATTAGTTGCATCTTCAGTACGTTCATAACGCAACATATTCGATTGATCTAGATTTAATTGCTGCGTTAAAGCGGTCAAATAATCCAGCTCGTTATTGATTGATTGCGCAGAAAAATCACCGGATTCTAAAAAATCCGTCATCCGCTCGTAAGGCACTTGCCGATAAATCGTGACAATGGTGCCTGTTTCTGGCGGCGTATCAAAAGTTACTGTCCCACCCAACGTATTTCCCGCCCCTGAAACCAGAAACCCTGATAGTTTTTGTACACCATTAAATTCCACAATAATGTCTTCCGACGCAAAAATAGGAAACGGATATTCAAAAATATCCTGCGTTCCATTGGCCGTATATTGCACGCGCGGTGTTACCGCCGGCATCTTGATATGATTGTCGGTCATATAATTTCCGTTCGATTTTTAAATTGTCTTTAGCGACTTATCATTCTTTGCAATCGCTGCTGTTCCGCAAGTTGCGTCCTTTGTAGCAAATTATTTTGCCTTAGGTTTGCAAGGTCATTATCAATGGCATTATAACGGATTTGATCCAACGCCTTGTTATTGTTCGCTTGATCTTCAGAGTCATTGTAAAGACCTAGTAAGACAGCTTCACCACTTCCTGTGCGGGAGACACCACCCGCACCAAATCGGACATTTTGCCTTGCCATGGCCCGTCGCAATGCCTTACGCCGCGCGGCTTCTGTCTTTTGTGATTCCAATTGCAACCGCTCGCGCTCAAGCTTGGCGTCATTTGCGGTTTGACGCTCGCTCAAATTTTGCTGCTGCTGCAAATTGCGCATGGCCAAATCTTGCTCGCGCTTTAAATCGCGGCGATCGCCACCACTTAATGCATCAATTGATGACGTGATTGTCTGAATGGCGCCCAAAGTTTGCGTGAGTGACCCCAAGACAGGTGTTAAAGTTCCCATAGGCTAATATCCTCTTCTTTTAAAAGTGGTTAAAAATTCTGATTATGTTTTTTTAAAATTATTTTCTTGTATATTTGGCGTATATTTTTTGCCCATATTCATGGCAAAAATAAACGATGAAAACGATGAGAAGGACAGACAATAACCTATGTTGCAAACCTTCATAATAAGATTCAAAAACAGCTATGAATAAAGTTTCGAAAAGCCAAAATAATATGGCAGTTAACACCATATATGTAAGCTTGCTTTTTGATTCACGGTTATATATATGGCTAAAAAATCTAACCCATATATATATCGTTAAAATAAAAAAACAAACTGCTATGATGAATTCTATGTTTCTATCAAATGAAATATCAAGAAATCTCAAAAGAGAGAGCGCATAAAAGAATATAGCCAAAAAAAATGCATCCTTTATCATTATTTGATAGTTTAAGGACCTTATTTTTCTCAAAAGCTTTATTATCATTTTAAAGAAACCAACTCTCTATCAATCATTCCCAATATGACCTCTATTTCGTTCATATCTTTTTGTATTTTCTTTAAACGTATTGTATATTCTCTAACCTCTTTTCGCAAACTTTGGATATAATTATAAGTTATAGCATTTTTATCCTGAGAGGCAGATTCATTATATATAAAACGTTGTAATGGAATAATTGTTCCTCTATCCAATTCTTCTACTAATGGCTTAACAATGGTATTGAAGCCCCTTTGCGAAACATCATTTTTCCACTGTTTTTCTAATTCTTCAATTTCCACCTCATAGCGTTTAATTTGATCTTCAATGTAATACTCTTCCTCTTTATACGAAGCCAATTGGCGATAATATTTATCAAATTCTCTCTTTAACACAGCATAACTCTGCATTAGTCATTTACCTTTAGTTCAGTGGTTACAGATAATAAAGTGAACGGTAGTGGATGATCTTGTTCAATTCGCCATAGTGGCTGTGTTTGGTCTTTTCGCCATCCATAAGCCTTGACAATAATATCGCGGCTGACCGGTTCTATTGGTTGATCCAAAATAGGGTTATCAAAATCACGCAGAGGAACATCAGCCAATCCGCGTCCAATATCAAGACTAAGGGCCGCCGTATCCTCAACACGAAAAACACCTTCGACCAATCGCATGGCCCGCCCTGCCCCTTGTGATGATAAAGAGGATGGTGGCAAAGGTTCAACAATATGCGTAAAAGGCAATCCAATTTCAACCTTTGTGGCCGCTGTTTCTAATGTGATTGACCCGCTTGTAACAGTCTTTGAGGCAACGACAATGCCGTCGGCTTTTATTGTCACTTCTAGCCCCTCAAGGTGGTCTGACCCCGACCAGCTTATTGTTGCAGTCTGGGCTGAACCTATAAGTGCAGAATCCTGATATAATGTATTATCAAAATGTTCAATCATATATGTGCCATTACGGTTAATCAGGGCGTAAACATCATCCCCAACAACGGCAACGGATAAAAATTCACCATCGGTCTCTTGTCGCGTCCAGGCCGATACTTTTTCAACACGGTAATTTGTTAATGTCGCCATCGACCCGTCACCCATGATAAAATGCAATAATCTGTTGCGTTTATCGAACGCCTGATCAACAGGATTTTTAATCAAATGTTGCGCCAA
>CAJXOI010000065.1 GCA_913057885.1 uncultured Micavibrio sp. | reverse complement strand
GCCCGCCTTCTTTTGCCTCATAAAGAAATTTATCAACACGATTAAGGGCATCATCAACCTCAGCCCCGTCTTTACCAAGGTAAACACCGCCAATCGATGTTGTGATATACAGCTCGCCCTCTTCAACGGATGCTGGAAAAGGATCTTCAGCAACAGAGCGACGCAATCGCTCGGCGATGAAACAGGCCTTTTCAAGCGAAACATCAACCAATACGGCAACAAATTCTTCTCCCCCTGTGCGGGCCAAGATATCAAAGCTTCTAAGGCGTCCTTTGATACGATCAGAAAAAGTCTTGAGCACTTCATCGCCAACATTATGACCGTGTGTATCATTCACAGCCTTAAAATGATCAATGTCAAACATAAGGAGTGCCAGTGGCTTACGCTGCTCACCCGTTTCTTTTAAAAGTTTTTCAAGGTGAACATTCAAATAACGACGATTGAACAACCCTGTCAATGTATCTGTCAATGCCATAGACAGGCTAACCTCATAATTTGAACGAAGTTTTTCCTGGAATCTTTTTCGGCGAATTTGTGTTTTCAACCGCGCCTTAAGCTCGTTGCGGTCAATGGGACGAACGATATAGTCGTGGCCGCCAATTTCCATACCACGGGCAATTTTTTGGCTATCATTATTAGATGACATCAAAATTGGTGTTGATCTGGTTTTGTCATTCGACCGCAAATGGGACAAAAAGCGCAGTCCGTCATCTGCATTTTCATGTTCCATATCAAGCGATAATATAATGACATCAAATAAGTAGTGGTTGATCAGTTCAAGAGCCTGCATTCCCGTTTGAGCAACCGACGTCATATGACCTTCTTTTTCGATTGTAGATTGCATTTTTTCGGCTTCAAATTCCTGATCTTCAATAATTAGAACGTTTGCCGGCTCTTCTTCGTTGAGTTTTTGAATGTCTTCATCAATAACACCAAGTGATGTCGCCGTATTTTCACGGGCGCGCCATTCATCCATTGTCATTTTTAAACGAACAAGCGACCTGACCCGCGCCAAAAGAGCCGTATCATCTAATGGCTTTGTGAGAAAATCATCAGCACCCGCCTCGAGGCCATTAACGCGATCAGTTGTTTCTGAAAGAGCCGTCACCATCACGACGGGAATATGCTCCGTTTCAGGATTATTTTTGATGCGACGGCAAACCTCAAACCCGTCCATTTCTGGCATCATAACGTCTAGAAGGACAAGATCAGGGCGCTCATTTGCAATTTTTTCCAGTGCTTCTTTACCGCTATAAGCGCAAATGACATTATAATAGTCATTCTGAAGCTTTGCTTCCAAAAGCTTGACGTTGGGCATGATATCATCAACGACTAAAATACGTGCAGACATTTATAAACCTTATTCTTTTTCTATATGTGTTTGGATTGTTTGGATGAAACTTTCAATCGAGATTGGTTTGGAAATATATCCGTTGCAGCCACATTCCCTTATTTTATCCTCATCGCCTTTCATGGCAAAGGCCGTCACGGCAATAACCGGAATATCCTTTAAATCATTGTCACCCTTAATACGGCGTGTAATATCGAATCCGGATATCTCCGGCAGTTGAATATCCATCAAAATTAAATCCGGCTTCTTATCTTTAACGATATCATATGCCTCTGTTCCATCGCGGGTTGTAAGAGTTGTATAACCGTGAGCCTCTAACAAATCGTTAAAAAGCTTCATGTTTAACTCGTTATCTTCAACGATCAGGATTTTTTTCGCCATCGGGCAAGAATACCAAGCCTTTAAGGCCACCTCAACATATTATTTAATGACTTAACTTTAAATTGGCATGGCTTTCGCAATGATTTTCGCAAACGAAAGTTAAAGAAAAGATTTATAGAACGCAAAAAGAGGGTTATCGCATAATGACATCACCATCGATACAAACGATTAGTGACCGTGCCATCACAAAATTTCTAAATCCCACTGTATTAATTGAAAGTGACTTATTATCTGTAGATCACGGCCATTTGCTAAAAATTCTACATAAGGCAATCAAAAGAATTGGAATGCTTGAGGCGGATTTACATGAACAAAAAACACACATTGCAAAGAAGGATGCCTATATTTCCGCACTGCAGGCTCTTTTGACCACTGACGAATTAACACTTATTACCAATCGGCGTGGATTTTTTGACCATTTTGACCATGAACTGGATCGCGTTCAACGCGACCTGTCCAAAGGCGGCGTTTTAATGATGATTGATCTGGATAACTTCAAATCAATCAACGACACTTTTGGCCATAGTGCTGGAGACGAAGCGCTCAAACTTGTCGCCAAAACACTTACTTCCTATATCCGAAAAATGGATTGTGCGGCACGCTTAGGTGGTGATGAATTTGTTGTTTTATTTGTCAATGCTAAGCCCGAGCAATCATTGGATCGCGCACAGAAATTGGCACGAAAATTGAATAAGTTAATACTGAGGCATGAAGGCCACCGCATCAGAATAAAGGCAAGCCTTGGCATCAAATCCTACGACAAGGGTGACAGTGTCATGAGCGTTTTAGGGAGTGCGGATGCCGCCATGTACAATGATAAGAAGGGTAAAAAAGAAACCAAATGAAATAACATACGAGACAGAATAGCGGTGAGCCTCCTCCAAGCCTCAACCCTAACCCTCAGGCGAGCCGCTTCTCTTATGAAACATGTGTAAATAATGTCCGCGGACATCAGCTTCAATCATGTTTCATTTACCGAAATCCGGTTCCAGCCATCCCATAACCCTCACGATGGCGGAACCGGATTTTTTTATGGCTTCAAATAAATTGACAGGTGACCCTTAATATTATATATTATGTAAAAAATAAGGATTGCTATGAAAGATATAATGATCGACATCATCAAGCTTATGCGGCTTCCACCCCATGGGAACGGCGGAGGACAAACGATGCGTGAGGAAATGATGGCGCATTTTAAGGATACCCCCCTAACAATTAATCAGGTTCGTTACCTTGTTGATATAGCAAGCCCAACACACCAGAGTAATAATGGCCTTCCAACCTTAAAACCCACGACAAAGCCAAGAGCATATCCTGACCCAATGGGCACGTCTTACTTTATTACACATGCCTTAACTGATGGCATAGCCGCTAAACGTGCCGGTCCTATTGAGAACATGCTAGATATGGATGCTACGCCAAAAGAGCTAGAATCCGACATTCAAGAACTTCATACAATGATGGTGGATTTTGTTCATAACGTGCCATTGATGGTTGGAGAGACGCCATTTTTGTCTCATGTTCGCCAAGAAATGAAGGATGATATTTTACCAAGGCTAGAGGCAGCCATGACCGACAATGGAATTGATCAAAAAGAAATTCGTCCCAAAGAAGGTGCAGAGTTTTTTGGCCGTATTGATACACAACGTTGGAAAGAGCTTGGCTTTCAAAAAACACCTAGGTCCACTGCCACTTCCCGACGACGCGCCCCTGAATGTCCAACTCCTTAGCGTCCATTTCATAAGTTTCATAATTGGCATTGGCCGATGATAAAATTACCCGCGCGGGGTTTGAATGCGGAACCATTTCACACCTTTTGATAATCAACCCAAAACCATCCCACAACACAAAAACACCGGGCGGTGACGGTTTGCGATCGGCCGTATTGACCATCACACGGTCGCCAGGGTTGAATTCGGGGATCATGCTGTCGCCCACAACCTGAATAATACGCATTGTGCTGGTTGACCCCACCTGATTAGCCAATAATTGGCGCGGCAGCGACCATTCCGACAAAATATCATCACTTTCTGCAACATCGGAATTTTTGGATTTTGTTTTGTTGCCGCTCAGAGAATGCGCCGCAATTTCAGGGATAACAACACGTTCACCATGATTAGGGCTCATCAAATCTTCGGGTAGCACACCCAGCGCCGTTGCAATTTTCTCCATCCAATCTATGGTGAGACGGCGCTCTCCTTTTTCTAACCGACCAATTTGTTGTGCCGTGGATTGGGTTTTAGCCGCCAAATCAGCCAAGGTTAAACCCTGTTCCTTCCTCAATTGCTGAATACGATTTTTCATCACCCCCACCATAACCTAACCAAAATGCAATCTCTATTGACAATTTGAATATATTTAACCATATTGGTTATATCATGGTGCGGCAACCTAATACTATTGATAAACTTATCAGCTATAATCTTAAAACGGTTCGGCTGAATTCAGGGCTATCTTTGCAAAAAATATCAGAGCGGCTTGGAGTTTCTTATCAACAAATTCAAAAATACGAAAACGGGAAAAATCGTATCAGTGCAGGACGTTTATGGCATCTTTCGCAAATTTATGGCGTACCTATTGAGATTTTTTTTAAACGTTAAGCTGTTTCCTGCTCTTCATCTTCTTCAAATAATTCTCCAGATAGTGGCGCGACTTGAACTGCAGGTTTGCGATCCAATAATCCAGCCGACTTCAAATCATCAATCCCCGGGAGGTCAGTAATGGTTTCAAGATTAAAATGCGATAAAAACGCTGATGTCGTCACCCATGTCAGCGGACGCCCCGGCGTTTCACGTCGTCGCCCCGGTTTGACCCATCCTGATTCCACCAAAATATCCAACGTTCCCCGTCCCGTTGCAACACCGCGAATATTTTCAATCTCCGCCCGTGTCAAAGGTTGGTGATAGGCAATAATGGCCAATGTTTCTTGGGCTGCACGGGACAGTTTCCGCTCAACCTCGACCTCCATATTCATGGCCTCCCCTAAATCGGGCGCGGTTTTGAAAGACCAATATCCACCATTATCGCATAGCTCAACTCCACGACCTTCGTAATCTTGCTTAAGCTTTTTTAACAAGGCATGAATTTCGACGTCTTGGGCATCGGGAAACCATTGCATCAAATCCGCAACCTGCAACGGTTTATCGGTGGCAAATAAAATCGCTTCTAATAATCGAATGTCAGTCATCGTCTTCTCTGATCTCTTTTTGCCTGATATATATCGGTTTGAAAAGGCCATCTTGGCGGATATCCACCTGCCCTTGTTTGGCCATTTCCAATGTCGCCGTAAACAAAGACGCCTTGGATGACCGTTTGATCAATGCTTCAACCAAATCTTCGGGCATAAAACTATCGAGAACCATCCAAACACTTTGTCCTTCTTTTCTGGGCAATTTCCCCAACATCGCGGATAAACGGTTATAGGCATCCTCGGTGGACATCAAGTCCCATGTTTTGGGGGTATAGTGCGCGGCCTCTTGTCGTCTTGCGATTGAACCATAGGCCGATAACACATCATATAAATCCGCCGTCCAAATGGGTTTTGTCGCGATCTCTGGATTATCCTGAATTCCGCGATGAAAGACATTTTGTCCAACCTGCGGCAGGTCAAACAACCACCCTGCCGCCTTTTGCATCGCCTCTAATCGTTTCAATTGATAAGCCAACGCCTCGGCCAAGGCTTCACCGCTTAATTCTTCTTCGGCATTATCATCGTCACTTTGAGGGACAAGAAGTTTGGATTTGAGGTAAGCCAGCCAAGCCGCCATCACCAAATAATCCGCCGCAATTTCAAGCCTCAGGTTTTTAGCCTGTTCGATAAAGGCCAGATATTGTTCCGCCAACGCCAGAATGGAAATTTTCGCCAAATCCACCTTTTGATCGCGTGCGAGGGTCAGGAGCAGGTCAATC
>CAJXOI010000064.1 GCA_913057885.1 uncultured Micavibrio sp. | reverse complement strand
CTCCATTTTTTGCTGCTGCCAGAAACAGTAAAGCCGCCGCAGGGAACTGCCTTGGCTGTGTTGCGGATGGTAATGTATTGAGAATATGTTGCGCTAATGCAGGCGTTGCCAACGTTTGTTCCAAAAATTCGTGCATGGCCGGCCACGGCATTTGTGCATTTTGTGTAGGTATTGCCGGGCGTGCTGATTGCCCGCTATTCACAGGGGTTAATGTGATTTGCGTGCCTGTGGGTAATTCGCGCGCGGGATAATTCATTACTACATATTGTGGGGTAAGTGTTGGTGTTGGCGATGCAATCTGAATAATTGGATTTCCCTCAGTAGTTGTAAAGCCTGTGACCGTAGCAGAAATTTGCCCAGCAAAGGCGGGGCTTTGCACCGTGGTTTGTGGGGCGGGCGTTACGTACGCCCCTGCCTGTGGAGTGATTGTCACTGTGGGCGCCGGTGATGGTGTTGTGGTGGGGAGCTGCCCACCTTGCGTTAAGGTTGGGGGTGCCACTGTAATGCGGTAAACCTGAGCATCTCCGCCAAGTGTAACTGTCGGGGGTTGAGTCGTAACAGACGCAGGGATAGTTATGGATTGAGTCGGGGCGGTATCACCGCGAATCATTGTCGGTGCGGGCGGAAGGGGGGGTAATTGGCCCTGCGGATAAAAACTTTGTGTTTGTGGTGGCAGTATTGTTAATGTTTGCGGGATGCCGCCTTGGCCACCTGTGATGATAGGTGTTGTTTGAGCCAATGATGTTGAAAGTATTGTCGCCAGGGGAAATGGCGGTATGGATTGAGATGCGGTTGTCACGGGTTGTGTTGGCGTAGTTTGCTGCCCTAACATTGGCAGCAATTGTAGCGGTGCTTGCGGCTGTATCTGCGGTGAAAGCATCGCGGTTGAGATTTGTGCGGGTGCCGGCAGCGGAATAAAATATCGGATGAGGGCCTGTATCGATTGTTGTGTCGTTGGTAATGGTGTTAGGCGCACCGACTGCCCTACCTGTAACGGTAATTGCGGCAGGTTTGTTCCCTCGCTGGTTTTAAGTGCGGCGGTTTGTTTGGTTCCCTGACGGGTTTGCACTTCCTCGAAAATATTGGGTTGTTTGACCTGTGCCGCGGCTTGCGCATTCACGTTATTTTGCACTGTTTGCGGAATTGACTCGGTTGCGTTTTGTGACACGGACTGTGCCAAGGACGGGCGGACAGATAATTCCTGTTTCACGGCATTGGATGGTGGCATTTGTATTTCAACTTTTGCCCCAACGGGCAGCGGATTATTAAACCGCACAGTCACATCCCCACGATCGGTTCGAATAATGTTATTTCCGTTTTGGGTGCGCTGTGTAACCTCGCCTTTTAAGATTGTTGAAACGGCCAATGCTTTTAGATCTTGTGTCGTAGAGATGATTTGCCCCGTTTGGGATAAGGCGCCGCCTTGCCCCATAATATTCAGGAATAGTGATCCATAAGGGTTAATCCCACTCATAGGATTGAGTATATCACGAAAAAACGTTAAGCCGTTGCGGCTTTTTGGACCAGGTTGGCGGCGTAGGCGGCGATTTTTTCGACGTCTTGCGCGGCCTCGGTATTGGGTGACCGTGTCAAAATCGGGCTTTGTGATCGGATAGAATCTTTCACACGCGGGTCTTGGCGGATAATCCCCGCCAATGGCGGTGTCAGGCGAAGGAAATTCTCACATGCTTTTAACAATGTTTTATATGTGCGTTCCCCCTCAATCGGGTTTGCGGCCTGATTGGCGACAATGCTGACACGTTTTGACATGCCCGCCGCCGCGCCCAATTTAATAAAGGCATAGGCATCAGTCAGGGATGTTGGCTCATCCGTTGTCACCAATAATGTGCGCACGGCGGATGCGGACATCATCCTCACAGTGCGATCAACACCGGCGCCAAGGTCGATGACAACCACGTCATATTCTTTTGCAATGTCCAATAACTGATCGCGTAAAATCGCAAGCCGTTGCGAGGGCAATGCGGATAAAGATGCCTGACCAGATCGTCCCGCAATAATATCAAACCCGCCATCTTCGTATCTTTGGATCACTTTATCAAGGCTAAGCCGTCCACGGATAACGTCATTAAGGTCACGTTTCGGCATCAAACCCAATTGCACATCAACATTGGCCAAACCAAGGTCACCATCAAATAGCAGAACTTTTTTGCCTGATCTAGCCAAAGCATGAGTCAATGTGACGGAAAACCATGTTTTCCCAACTCCGCCCTTACCACTGGCGACGGCGATGATGTTTTTCCCTTGCGGAAAGGCCGTGGAGGGCGTTTGTGATTTTTGGTTTTCGGCTGCTTTGGTTTTTTCACTCATAGTTATGATCCTGCAGATTGACGTTTAGTATTTGTTTCAGTGTCCTTCCGAGCGAAGGATTTTAAGGTTTGATCAGGATGAATCAGAAATCCTGTTAATAGTGACGCATCCGTATCGGAAAGTCCATCCGTTACTTTTGGGCTAAAGCTCACATCACAAAATGATAATCCACCCTTTTGCGCGGCGGCCAATAATCCACCCATACGGCGGGCGACATCAAGGCGTGTTGCCGCCATGCGTTGTGTTCCCAAAAGGGCAAAACTGCTTGCAACTTCGGCGGCTTCTTCGGCATCCATGCCTGCGGTCATGGCCAAAACAGGTTCGATTGATCCGGCGCCAGCCAATTTTGCAATGCGAGCCATGTCATCGGGGTCATGTGGGTTGGTTCCTGCTGTATCAATTAAAATCAGGTCATAGCGTGATGAGTCTGCAAGGGCATTGCGAAGATCGCTTTCTGTTTTTGCCTTTTGTAGCGGAATTTTAAGAATTTTTGTAAAGGCTTGTAATTGTTCTACGCCGCCTGCGCGAACGGTGTCTGTTGTAATGACGGCAACTTTTAATCCTTCTAACACGGCTTTAGTTGCCATTTTAGCGACCATCAATGTTTTTCCAACGCCTGGTGACCCGACAAACATCAGTGCCTTTCGCGATTTAAGGGGAAGTGGATTAAATCCATAGAGATGATCCAACGCGGCGGCAAGTGCGCTTTCGGAATTGGCAAGGCCTGTCATTGTGGCGGTGGCAAGTATATTATCCATCACATCGTTGGGCACCACATGGCGTAACATTACGTCTGTCAAATGTTCTGTCAGGTTGCCTTCGGCGTCCTCTTCCTCGTCATATTGCAAATAATGATCCAAATTGTCCCGTGACGGTTTTTTACGGCGCGACACAGGCTCGTAATCCTCAGGGTAAGGGTCGGGCAAATGGTCGTCCACTTGCTCTATAGCTGCGGTCACGCGAACAGATTTGCCACCCTGTTCATTACGTGTGGCAATTATGATCGCATCTTCACCAAGGGTGTTGCGAACCTGTTGCATTGCTTCAGTCATGTTTTTTGCATAAAATGTTTTGAGACGCATTGAGTTATCATAGCACCGAATCTTTTAACAAGTATGAATATTTGCGAATCATATGTCCACAGCAAAATCTTAATAAACCGTTAACAATGTATGTGAAACGTGATAGCGTTCATTTTCAACCGGTTATCAACAAATTGCATTTTTTTTAAAAAAGAAGGGGCCTGAAATATGAATGAGCATCACATGATTCCTGCGCGTATTACTGAAATTATGATCTCCAAGATATGTCATGATTTAGTGTCACCGGTGGGTGCAGTGAATAACGGCATAGAGTTTTTGTCAGATGTCGGTGCCGAGGGATTGTCGGATGGTCTTGGTTTGATGGAGCACTCCGCGAGGCAGGCTTCGGTTCGGTTGCAATTATTTCGCATGTGCTATGGCGCCGGGGGTAGTGATGCCAAGGTAACCGGCAAAATGATATACGAAACCTTTCAAAATTATATTGCGGGTACAAAAACGCAATTGGAGTGGGATTTGATGAATGATATGCCTGATCAGGATTTGCCAGCCGGGTTTATGAAAACCGTTTTGAATATGTTTGTTTTTGCTCATGAATCTCTTCCAAAGGGTGGAGTAGTTCAGGTTGCATACAATGATAATGCAATGACCGTCAAAGCGCAGGGTGATCTTGTGAGGCCAAAAGACGGGTCCTTTGATGCGTTGACCAATGATGTTGATGCAGTCGATATAGATCCGAAATCGGTTCATGGCTATATAACCCGTGCTTATGCGGCGCAATACGGCTTTAACCTCAGCGCATCACTGAGTGACAGCGGTGTCTTCCTCTCCATAAATATTCCATAATATACTTACTTTTTGGTAAGATCATGCATCTATACTGTCTCTTGAGGCTATAGTCATGATCGTCGGAACAAGATATACTCATAGCCGGATCTAACCAAAAAGTGGGGAAATATTGATGGATGATCTTGTTGCTGAATTTATCGCTGAAACCAATGAAAGTCTTGGGCTAATCGATAACGATCTGATCGCGCTCGAACAGAATCCGAATGATAAAGCCATTATCGGTAACCTTTTTCGCCTTGTTCATACAATTAAAGGAACATGCGGATTTCTTGGTTTGTCCCGTTTGGAAAAACTGGCTCACCATGGGGAAAATGTCATGGGGCGTTTTCGAGACGGTGATTTAGAGGTCAAACAAGAATATGTTTCGTTGATACTAGAGGCTGTTGATCAAATTAAGGCTCTTATCGAAACTTTAGAGACCACTGGCGCGGAGCCTGAAGGTAATGATGCGGAATTAATTGCGAAATTGGATGCTGTTTATGAAGGGCGTGATCCTTCTTCGGCATCTGTTGAAGAACCACAAGACGAAAGCGCGGAACCCGCTAGCAATGGCGGTGAAATTGATATTGAGAGTCTATCGAAAGAACCGAACCCTGACAACGAAGGTGGCCTAAGCGATTATGATATTGCCGTTTTACAAGCGGCGTTTGAATCTGCGCCTATGCACGACGGAACACCCGAGCCTCAGCAGGAAATGGTCGCTGAAAACACAAAAGAGGAAAAAACGCCCACAGCGCCAAAAGCGGAAGAAAATTCAAAGCAAGTAGCTGCAGCCGCGGCGTCTACCGCGCCTGTTCAATCCTTACGTGTTAATGTTGATGTTTTGGAAAACCTGATGACCATGGTTTCCGAGTTGGTTTTGACTAGAAACCAATTGCTTCAGATTATGCGCCATTCGCGGGAAAGTGATTTTGACACTCCTTTGCAGCGGTTAAACCATGTTGTATCCGATCTGCAAGAGGGGGTGATGCA
This sequence comes from uncultured Micavibrio sp., assembly GCA_913057885.1. Taxonomy (GTDB): domain Bacteria; phylum Pseudomonadota; class Alphaproteobacteria; order Micavibrionales; family UBA1664; genus UBA1664. The sequence goes on along the minus strand of CAJXOI010000064.1, from coordinate 482 downwards.
AACACGGATGCAACCAGTAGGTAATGCATGGGCTAAATTGCCGCGAATTATCCGTGATATTTCGATTGATCTGAATAAGAAAATTGACCTGCAAATGAAAGGGCAAGAGACAGAGCTTGACCGTCAGGTTTTGGATCTAATAAAAGACCCGTTGACTCACATGGTTAGAAATTCGGCTGATCACGGGATCGAAGGCCCCGAAGATCGTCTTGCCGCAGGCAAACCCGAAACGGGAACAATTATATTGAATGCTTTCCACGAGGGTGGGCATATCATTATGCAGATCAAGGATGACGGGAAAGGCTTAAACACCGCCCGTATTCGCGAAAAAGCGATCGAAAATGGTTTGGCTACTGAAGAAGAGCTTGATGCTATGACGCCCAAGCAAATTAACCAATTTATTTTTGCGGCAGGTTTCTCAACGGCGGCCGCTGTGACATCTGTCTCTGGACGTGGTGTTGGTATGGATGTTGTCCGTACTA
>CAJXOI010000063.1 GCA_913057885.1 uncultured Micavibrio sp. | reverse complement strand
CATATTGGCGACCGCCATTTCTGCGGCCAATCCCATGCCGGCGACGCCGGCAACATTCGTTGTTCCGGCACGTTGACGCTTTTCTTGCTTTCCGCCAACCAGTAATGGCCGGATTGGTTTTTGCGCGGCAAAGGCAAAGCATCCAACTCCCTGGGGGCCACCAATTTTATGTGCAGAAAAAGACATGTAATCTGCACCTGTATCCTGAAAATCAACTAGAATTTTCCCCAGTGCCTGCACGGCATCAACATGAAGTAATGCGTCGTATTGATGCACAATCTTGGCAATATCCTTAATTGGTTGGATAACACCAGTTTCATTGTTAACCATCATGATATTGACCAATGCAGGCTTTGGATCACGCCTGAGCGCGTCCTCCAAAGCATCGATTTGAATAATACCGCTGTCGTCGACGGGAATAATCTCCATTTCTGCTTGTCCGCAATCAAGCACTGCAGCATGTTCTACGGAACTTGACAAAATCCGTTCTCCTCGGAATGTTTTTAAAATCGTATTGATTGATTCTGTTGCGCAAGAAGTAAAAATAATTTGTGCTGGGCGCGTGTTTATTGCTGCTGCCATCTGCTCCCGTGCCTTTTCAACAAGCATGGATGCCGCACGACCTGCATGGTGTGTCGAGGAGGCGTTGCCGGCATCGCCCATTATTTTTGTCATAAGGGCGATGACTTCGGGACGTACTGGTGTTGTGGCGTTATGATCAAAATATATCATTTGCAAAGTCTTGTTTTAAAAATACATAAGTTTCAAAATGTAAAAAAATTTTTCTGGACTTTTTTTGTCGGAATACCGTAATAATCTAACCATAGTTATAAAAACAATAAAACATAACTCAGAATAGGACATCAATGCCAGACATTATTATTAACGGCCCTGAAGGCCGTTTGGAAGCCAGCTATCATCACTCTGAAATACCAAATGCGCCACTTGCGCTGATTCTTCATCCGCATCCCCAACATGGGGGTACAATGAATAATCGCGTGACGTATACAATGTTTAAAACATTTGCGATGCGCGGTTTTTCAACATTACGATTTAATTTCCGCGGTGTTGGGCAATCTGAAGGTGAATACTCGGATGGTGAGGGTGAATTAGCGGATGCCGCCGCCGCATTGGACTGGATGCAGGAATTGAATCAGAATGCGCCTTATGTTTGGGTTGCAGGGTTTTCATTTGGAGCATGGATTGGTATGCAATTGTTGATGCGCCGTCCGGAAATTCGCGGCTGGGTTTCTATTGCGCCACCTGCGCATACTGAGGATTTTACATTTTTGGCTCCCTGCCCGACATCCGGGCTAATAGTCCACGGTGACAACGATACAGTAGTGCCGCGTGACGACGTACAGGCGTTGGTAGATACATTGCGCGCACAAAAGGGAATTGATGTCGATTTTGAACAAATTCCCGCATGCAATCATTTCTTTAAAGGCAATATGGCTAATTTGGTTCATGCCGTGAATGACTATTTGAATAAAGTGCATGCCGGAAGAGCGACAGATATTACCAAGCTTTTGCAGGCTGCGTAACATACACTGCTAATTGCCAAAGAATTTATCGACAGCGATTTTCGATCGTTCCAAAAGTGTTTTTAAATCTTCTACGTGAGGATTAAAATCGTCGATGTCGTAATCTTGGATCTTTGCGGCCGTTTCGATTTCTAGTGCTTTTTCACTAATGGCTTTTAGTCCGAAATTGGAACACATACCCTTTAATTCATGGGCACGCTTGTAAATTGATTCTTTGTCGTTATCGTTAACAGCCTCTTGCATTTGTTGAATAATAGAATCGGCCTTTTCAAAAGTTTCGTCCAAAAGATCCCTTGTTTTTTGTGTGCCCAGCCCATTTTTTAAATTGGTCAACATGATATCATCGAGGGCTTTTCCTATCGAGGGCTTTTTCATAGCCTTACCTTTTTGCTTTTGGTCTTTTTTCTGATCTGATTTTGTGTCATCAGACGATAGTTGACTTATGCTACCTTTATCAAAATGCGCTTGTTGGGGTGCATTTTGGACATTTGCCAGTAAATTTCTGATTTTAGCAGGGTCAAATGGTTTTCCAACCAATCCTTTAAAACCTTTTTCTTGATATAATTCGACATCGCTTAATCCTATGTTTCCTGTCATTGCAAGAAGGGGAATTGGAGGCATATCACGATTTTTTAAAATAGTCTCGGCAAGTTCGACCCCTGACATGCCGGGCATCTCTATGTCAACGAGAATAACATGATAGTCTGAATTTTGCTTCAGGGTTTCCAGGCATTCTTCACCGGACATTGCAGAGTTCACAGTGTGATTGTCCTCTTTTAAGAATTCTGTGATTACTTTAATATTTACCTCATTATCATCAACAATCAGAATATTCATTGGGGTGATCGCTGATTCTAGTGATGGTGAATTTGATGGTCCTTTTTTGATTTGGACATCGGATTTCAGCGCAAAAGCCAAAGTAAAATAAAAAGTCGTGCCAATACCTTCTGTGCTTTTTAAGGTAATATTACCGCCCATGGCCTCGACGAGGGTTTTGCAGATTGCCAGGCCTAATCCCGTGCCACCATATTTTCTTGTGATACTGCTATCTGCTTGTGCAAAAGGGGTGAAAAGGTTTTCCTGAGCCTCTTGTGAAATGCCTATGCCTGTGTCTTCTATGGCAAAATTGATGATGCATTGCTTCTCGTCAATTGCGTTTAAATCGGCCTTCACTGTAACGTGCCCGTCATTCGTAAACTTGAGTGCGTTTCCAACAAGGTTCAAGAAAACCTGTCTGAGGCGTGTGGGGTCGCCGAATAGAGTATTCGGCATTTCAGGGTCGATCAACAAGTTCAAAGCAATATTTTTTTGATCTGCGTGTGTTTTCATCAATGTGTTTACGGCCATTAAAACCCGCTTGAGATCAAATTCAATATTTTCAAGATCAAGAACGCCTTTTTCTATTTTTGAAAAGTCTAAGATATCGTTGAGCAATGCCAACATAGTATCACTGGAGTCTTTAATGACGTCCAAATATTCTTTTTGATCCTTGGACAATTGAGTGTTTTCGAGCATACGCAACATGCCGATCAGCCCGGTCATCGGCGTTCGGATTTCATGACTGACAACAGCCAAGAAGGCAGATTTTGATTGATTGGCCTCGTCTGCCATATTTTTTGCCGCCCTCATTTGTTCTGTTCTCTCGCTCTCGCGTGCTCTTAATTCCTCCATAATTTCACGCTCTCTTTCAATGACTTTTAAAAGACGCGTGTGGTCCATCTCATCCCGGCTTTTTTGGGCGTGGATGACTGATCGTGCGCGCTCACTCTCTCTACGAATTTTTTTGAGAAGATGCCCGTGGCTCATTTGTATAGAGAGAATAACCCCAACCAGTAAAAACACGAATTGCGGGTAAAGCACCAATCTGTCTGCATATGATGTGATGAAGTTTGCATCCAAAGATCCTGTGATAGCCATAGATGAAATAAATTGCCCGAATATAAGGCATATAATCCATCCGGCCAGACACAATGCAAATGGTCTGATAAAGTCGGACTGCGTTCTGGTTAAAAACACTATGCAAATAAAAAGAGTGATTGTTGAAATTATTAAAGGAATATGACCGCTATTAAATTGGAACAGATTTGGGAAAACCGAAAGAATGATCATCAAAGCAATATTGACAATCGTGATGAAAATAAGCGGAATACGAGCTGTTTTATTACTATAACGTGTAGGTACCGTAAAAAATGTTGTTAATAGTATAATAAGTGAGACAATTATTGGAAATAACGGGATGAGCGTATCCATGATAAAATTGTCGATAATCGTTTTGTTTTCAAAACCGTAAAACCACGCCGCGACAACACCATAATAGAGAATGACGGGAATATATCCGACACCACGTGTAATAATAAAGCCGAGGAGGGCAGTTAAAATCGATGCGATCAGAATAGTCGCAATAAAATCGTGTAAATAGCCATAGCCAGTTGTTGATGGCGTGGGTGTTCGGTGTAATGTCGGTACGATAGAAAGGGACTTATAGTCATTCGGCGTAATATATATAACTAAAACTGCGTTCGATCTAGGTTTTAGGCGGATTGGAATATAATTATCATTTTGAAGATCATGCAAATTACGAGAGTGATTTTGAAGACGATTGAAAATAATAGCCTTTTGATTAATCTCGTAAATTAAAAGATTTTTTATAATGCCTGTCCGTCCATCAGATAACTCACCAAAATTAAGAAACCATTCCTGATGCTCGGTTAAATTTCTAATAGGGATGACCAGCCAGTGCGGTGCCGCGCCTTTTTCGAATTCTATTTTTTGAGTTTGAATAGGTGTCGGTAATTCATCTCTTTGGTATTTTGAGATTATATTTTGCACTGTCAATTCTGAATCAGGATCATTTAAAATATGAATATCACCATCCAATGCAAATGATGACATCGATTGATCGATTGAAAGAGGCGCGGCAATAGATACCGAGGTATTGAGCGTTAAAAACGACAACACCAATCCAATCATTAGAAAAAAATGTGGTATGTGCAATCTACACAAGGGTTAAAGCCATCAGTATCAGTGTAACCGCGATGACGATTCCACATATTTTTGATAGTTTGATAAAGCCTTCCCACATGGACTGGGAATCTTTTATTGCCTTTGCGGAGGCAACGTTATTTTTTTGATCAGCCATTTATGCATTTCTCCTACTACAAGTTCGTTGTTTAACGTTCTTTATTCTGAACGAATCATCACTTTGAATCAATCTGTTGAAGTATGATGCATAATAGGTTTATAAATGAAGACATGAAAAAAGTCGTGTTTTTAATTTTTTGCCTTCTTATTGTACCTCAAATGGCAATGGCCAACCCTTACACGGTGAATGACATCCGCGTTGATGTGCATGGGGAAACCGCCATTGATGCCCGGGAAAAAGCATTAAATCAGGCAAGAAGGAATGCATTCTCGTTGTTGTCAGAGAGAATGGGCATTGCAGATGATCTATCTGCATCACAGGCGGATGACGCGACAATTGCGTCGATGGTTGACAGCTTTGAGATCAATCGTGAGAAATTATCTAAGAATCGTTATCTTGCTAGTGTCAATGTGACATTTAATGGTCGCGCGTTGCAGGCTTATATGCGCCGACAGGCAACAACGACCTCGGCTTTCCAAGAAAATTCTATGGGCAGTAATGTGCAAAATGTTCGTCAAAATAATACCAGTGTGATCAGCCAGCAGAGCAGTATTGATGGGCAGCTACAGCGATTGGACATGCGTAATTATATTATTCAGGTGAATATTTCTGGCCTACGCCAATGGGCCATGATCCGTAGGCGTTTAGAGCAGATTGGAGATTTGAAGATTGATAATATTAGCGCTAACCGCGCTTTGATAACGCTCGCTTATGGTGGCGAGGCGGCCAACCTGCAAAACGATCTGAATATGAAAGGGATGCAGCTATTCCGCAATACGCGTGATCAAGCGACGAGTATTCCTTATGTTCTGCTTTTGAGAAGTTAAAAAATGTCATATTTAAATGAAAAGCCTTTTCAATTCTGGGTTTTTGTCGCCATTGGATTGATATTATCACTATGGTTGTTTCATCCTGTATTGGCTCCTTTTGTCGTGGGCTTTGCTGTAGCCTATTTACTGAATCCTCTTGTTGAAAAGCTGGAGAAGCGGAGCGTTC
>CAJXOI010000062.1 GCA_913057885.1 uncultured Micavibrio sp. | reverse complement strand
CAGGGCATGTTCTGTGGCAACCGGGGGATTGACGGTAGGGTAAAGAATTTCTTCGATTTCACAGGTCAAAACGTCTGCGCGGCGGGATCTTGCCATGCTGGAAACGATATCTTTTATACGGCTTTGTATAAATTTACGTGTGTCTTCTTTAAACGTACGAATGGTACCCGTAAATTTGGCGGTGTCGGCAATAATGTTAAAAGCGCCTGTTCCCACGTTGAGGTTTGTGATGCTGATAACTGCCGTGTCGGCGGGGTCGATTTCGCGAGAAACAATGGTTTGGATAGCCTGAATGATATCCGTTGCGATGACTAGAGGATCAACAGTATTGTGGGGGAAAGCCGCATGGCCGCCCTTGCCTCTAATTTCCACTGTCAAACTGTCTGAGGCTGCGAAAAATTCTTTTTCTCGAACGGCCATTTTTCCAATCTCCAGCCAAGGCCAGTTATGCAGTCCGTAAACTTCATCACAGGGGTATTTCTCAAAAAGCCCATCTTTCATCATGGCTTTTGCACCTTTAAATCCTTCTTCGGCAGGTTGAAAAATCAAATGAACCTTGCCATTGAAATTTTTTGTTTCATTCAGGTATTTTGCCGCGCCCAACAGTATTGCCGTATGTCCATCATGGCCACATGCATGCATCTTCCCATCAATTTTAGACGCCCATGGCTGCCCGCTCTCTTCCGTTAAGGGTAATGCGTCCATATCGGCACGCAGGCCAATTGTTTTACCGCTTGATACATCCTGCCCCTCAATCGTTGCTACGATTCCATATCCGCCATAACCGGTTTTATAAGGCACGCCCATTTCATCCAGCCGCGCCTTGATGAAATTATGGGCAAATTCTTCCTCGTGTTTTACGCCCGGGTTTTGGTGCAATTCTCGTCGCCATCCGGCGACTTCATCTTTCATATTTTCGATAGAGTTTCTTTTGGTCATTTTCTTTCCTTTACTATTAATTATAATAATAACATGTCCAACAAAGATACCCAGACCAAAAAGAAAGTTGCGAAAAAATTATCGGAACGTTATTTACGCAATGCTGGGGAATATTACCTTAATCGCTTTCCGGCATCCTCAGATCATTTTGTTAAGGTTATGACCCGTAAAATTGACCGCTCATGCAAAGATCACCCTGACCAAGACCGACAAAAATGGGTTGATCATCTTAAAACAGAGGTCGTGCCCTATTTCCAAAAAATCGGATTTTTGAATGATGCCCTTTATGCCAATGCGTTGTTCGAGAGCCTTCGGAAACGGGGCCTGTCAAAAATGATGATCATATCCAAAATGTCACAAAAATCTGTGCCGTCACATTTGATTGATGAAGTTTTGAGCCAAGATTTCAATGATAAAGATGCTGTTATTAATTTTGCAAAAAAGAAAAAGATTGGACGGTATAACCCTCATGGTTATGCAACGCCAAAAGACCGACACCGTGATTTAGGAAAATTGGCAAGAGCAGGTTTCTCCTACGATATCGCGATGAGTGTATTTGACTAGATTATTTTTTATAGTCATTTAGGTTGGCGATATTGCTTTTATCTCTCTCTTCCGATTTTACCTTTTTAACAGCTACGCGTTTTTCGGGGATTGTGATAATAACCGTGGTTCCGATACCTTTTTGACTGACCATCTCTAAACGCCCCTGGTGAAGACGAACAAGTGAATTAACCAGTGTTAACCCCAATCCCGTTCCAGAATTACTCCGCGTTAGCGAGTTGTCTAATTGACCAAACGGTGACATGGCTTTTGGGATATCAACTTCATCAATACCTATACCCGTATCTGTGATAGATAAAATAACATCTCCCTCTACAAGCTCAGCGTTAATTGCAATTGATCCGCCCTCGGGGGTGAATTTAACGGCGTTCGACAACAAATTCATCAAAATCTGTTTAAAGGCCAATTCCTCGCCTATGATATTTGGAATTTCTTTTTTTATGAGGTTGGTCACATGAACCTTATGCGACTCTATCTTGGACGATAATAAATCAACACAGGTTTGCGTTATCTTACTAAGATCCAATACAGTTTCATTAAGCTGCCTCTCGCCTGCCTCGATTTTCGAGATCCCTAAAATTTCATTAATCACGCCTAATAAACGTGTTCCACTATCATGAATATCTCGCGCATAATCGACATAGGCTTTTTGTTGTATCTCGCCCAAAGCCTCGCTTTTGATAATTTCCGAAAATCCAATGACAGAATTAAGAGGTGTTCGCAATTCATGAGACATATTAGCCAAAAATTCAGATTTTGCGCGTGATGCCAAATCAGAATCAACTTTTGCCTCAATCAACTCAATTTCCGCTTGTTTCCTTTTGGTAATGTCTTCGATACTGCCTTCGTAATATTGAATATTATTGTTATCATCACGGATCAACCGCGCGTTTTCGTTAATCCATATTTTGCGGCCAGATCTGTGTCTAACCTGAACCTCGAACTGACGTATTGTGTTATGTTTTAACAATTCCGCTTCATAATTTTGGCGATCACGATGATCTAAATATATATCGTTGATATTAAACTTCGCGACCCGCATTTCATCAGGGGAATTATACCCCAGTATTCTCGCAAAAGAGGGGTTAGCACTCATTAAAGACCCATCAGGGCCAATTTGATAAATACCACCTGCGGCATTTTCAACAATTTTACTATACCGCTTTTCAACCTCGTCCAGCGCTTTTTCTGCCTGCATTTGTTTTTCAACATCTTTGATAGTTCCAATAATATGCGGAATATTATTGATACTGTTTCGCATCACTGAAAAGACGACATTCACATTGCGGTAAACGCCAGAACCTGAATCGAGTTTGGCAGGGACAGATACAGCCTCATGTAATAATGCTTTTTCAAAATCAAAAAATGCCCTTTTTAGTTGATCCTGATAATCATCATGAAAAAATTTGAAGAAATCTTCGCCATAGGCATCCTTTGGTTTTTGGGATGTCATGTTTTTCCATGCCTTGTTTAAAAATGTAATTCGTCCCGTCATATCTATTTCAAACAAAACATCCTGAACTGAATTTACAACGGCCTGATATTCCGCTTCATTTTCTTTTAAAACACGCGCATGCTCCTGCGCCTCTTTAATTTTGTTTTCCAAAGTGACATTCTTATCCTCCAGAATGTTGTTCATCATACTGATTTGATAGGCCTGTTTTTGATTATTCCGAACAAATAAGGTTCCAATGATTGTCATGATAAAACCGAATATCACAACAATAAACGGGAGCTTCTCTCCTAAAATAACTGGAGAGTCCTGTGTCAAATTGATCATGACTTCGAAAGGATGACCGAATAGATTAATACTTCTTATATCCTGTATGGCCACATCATTAGCTGAGGCTCTGTTACCAGTTAGTGGTTTTTGGTAGTCATAGATCTCGTGACTAAATTCCGCATCAAAAACCTTATAGCTGTGAATACCCCTATTCTTGATAGCATTATTTATGCCCTGAAAAATATTTTGACTCAGTCTTCCAATTTTGATGTCGCCAGTTGATCCTTTTTTATAAGCGTAAAATCCTCTTTCACTAGTATAAAAACCAATGCTTTCTGAACTTGCATTCGCGATAGAAACGATTTTAGCAATTTCCTCACGGCTACTACTGTCTTGGCCGTAAAGGCGGCTTAGAACTGAATTATCATCGCCTAGTCTTACCAAATCAATAGCATGAATATTCTTTGTTAAACCTTCATTAAGGGCAACGGCAGATTGATTATCTTCAGGCAAGCTGCTTAACAAGTCAAAAATGGTTACAGTCTGCGTGATTGTTTCTTCGATGCTGTTATTCATGTAATCGATATTGCTTTGAAAAGCTCGTTCACGCGCAGATTCAGTGTAAAAAACCAACATCACAAAGGCCACAATAGTCAGAATAAGACCATTGCAAAATATCATCATCAATTGCCAACGCCCTGCTTTGGACTGACCCTTTCGGGGAATCCTTTCAGAAGTTATGGCGGGCCGTGCATTTTCGCTCTCTACCATGTATTTTTATAGGGAGAAATATCCCCTTCCCAAACGCCATTATGACGAAAAACTGTTAAAAAACTCCTAAGAGTTAAAGCGGAAGATGCACAATAATTTTAAGGCCACCCATCATCTCTGATTGATCCAAGGTGAGATCACCACCATGAGAGAGAATAATATCATTCGCAATAGTAAGGCCGAGGCCTACTCCGCCCGTCTTTTGATTTCGCGATGCTTCGCCCCGCATAAAAGGTTTAAGAACCGCCTCCCTCTGTTCCTGTGAAATTCCATGACCATTATCTTCTATAATAATTTCAAGTTTTTCCGAGGATACGTCACGAATATCAATAGACATTTTTGAAGCATATCGTGCCGCATTTGAAATAAAATTTTGAAAGGCCCTCGATAGTGCAATTGGTTTGGCCCAAATTTTTATAGCATGATCAACAGCCCTTTTGTCATCGACCTCAAGACCCAAACGCCGCGCATCAGCTATGCATTTTTCAAGAAGATCAGAAAAATCAATGCGTTGCATCTCCTCGCCACCATCACCCTTGGCAAACGACAAATAGCCTTCGATCATACGCTCCATATCATTTATATCATCACGTAATGCCTTTGTATCAGGTGTTTCTTCAAGCATTTCCATTTGCAGTTTCATCCGCGTTAATGGTGTGCGAAGATCATGAGATACCGATGCCAACATTGTTGTGCGTTGTTGAACATATTGATTGATCCTCTCTTGCATATTGATAAATGCTTCCGCAGCCTGCCTCACTTCCCTTGCTCCGGATGGTTTGATTTTCCCAACAGGAATACCACGTCCCAAACGCTCGGCAATTATCCCCAAGCGATAAATAGGGCGAATTTGATTGCGCAAAAAAACCATGGCGATCGCAAATAAAAACAGTGACAAGCCCACCATCCATAAGAGGAAAATATAACTGGATGAGCTGAATAACCGTCCCTCGGGGATATTCACTATCAAAAGACCGCGATCCATTTGAATATGGACGGTCACCCTTTTTTCTTCAGGAATATTGATAATGTGGAATTCATCGTCCAACTTTTGGTGTAATTGACGGTGCAGATCCCTCTCCATAGTATCAAAAGGATTCAGTAAGAGAGACTGATACTTCTTATTTTTGCCCTCAGGGAGAATTTTACCTTCTTGATACTCTACGTCTAAACTAAGCGATTGTGCCGCTTCTTGCTGAATATTGCGGATACTCTCGGCATTATAGTTTCTATTTTCAATCTGATTAATGATTGCCACCAATTCACCTGAAACAGCAAAGGCCAGCCTTTCCGTCATCTTTGACCAATGCCGATCCAGAAATACAATCGAAACGGCCACTTGTAGCAGTAAAACCGGCAACATGACGATCAAAAATGTGCGACCAAAAAGAGAGGTTGGCAAATAATCCTTAATCATCATAACGCCCCTTCATCATATACCCCTTACCTCTTAAAGTGGTGATGATATTCGGATTTGAAGGATCCTTTTCAATCTTCTTACGTAATCGTGTAACTGCGACATCGACCGCACGATCGTTGCTGTTAAGATCCATCTGAGTAGCTAACATTTCGCGCTTTACAGGGATATTTAGTTTTTGTGCCAGGGTCGAGAGAATAGTAAGATCGCCATCCGTCAGCTTAACATCTGCTCCATCGTTATGAACCAGCCGCGCCTCCTCAACGTAAAACCGGTATCCATCCAAAATGATTGTTTTGTTTTGCTTCTGAGATTGAGCATGT
>CAJXOI010000061.1 GCA_913057885.1 uncultured Micavibrio sp. | reverse complement strand
CGGATTGACGTGCAGACCGTTTTCTAATTTCTAGTTTTTCCGGTGACCATAATTGAAATTTCCGCCCAAGACCTACGAACGCAACCTGGTCTGTGATACCAGCAAAATCACATAGTTTTTGCGGCAATGTGATGCGACCGTCGCCATCAAAAGCACATTGCAAGGACTCCCCGAATAAAATTGTCGCCATATCATCATGCGTGTCGGAAAATAAGTCGAAATGCGTGTCAATACGGTTACTCAAATCTTGTAAAGCAGACATACCAACACCTTCGATCGCTTGTTGAGTGTACGATTGAAACAATACAACCCCCTGGAATGTCTCGACAGATAAGGCCGTACGAAAGGGTGCAGGAACTGAAACACGCCCCTTTTTATCAACGCGATTGATGGTTGTTGAGAGAAATAAACTCACGGCGCTTACGATCCACTAAAACTTATTATGTTTGACCTTCCCACACAATAATCACACGGGGATGCCCAAAAGTGCCTTTAAGCACCCCCATGATCATGTGTGGATATATATGGGATAGCATGGGATAACATGGGATGTCAAATTTTTCTGATAATCAGGAGGAACTTTGCACACAAAAAAACCGCCCATTTGGGGCGGTTAAAGCGTTCATTCTTTTTTTAGCAATAAACCCTGATAGACGGGCATTTTCGGATATAATTAAACAATCTCTCACCATTGAAAGGTTTAGCGATGAACCCCTTTGCACCTAGTTCCATACATTGCATTACACGCTCTTTCGCGGCGTCGGCACTGACCATGACGATATAAGCCTGTGGGTCGACTTCTAAAATTTCCTTCAAAATTGTTATGCCGTTTTTGTTGGGAAGGTGGATATCTAAAAATAAAACATCTGGCGAATGCGAGAGATATTCTTGCGTTGCCTTACCCCCGTCGGCGATATCAATGACTTTAAATTTGCTGGACAATGCGTTTTTAACGACATTGCGGCAAAATAGATCATCTTCGACCAACATAATAATGTCGCTTTGACGCGACATCCTCTCTTGTACAATAAATTCCTGTGACAACTTTTGCTGTTCATCCGCCGTAGGTGAAAATAGGAATTGAAGCGACAAAATACCGTTCCCGAGAACTGTTTGCTCACCAACGCGACACATAAAATCTCCGCGTATAAGGCTTTTAATTTTGTAGATAATGTCATCAATAATAATCTTTTCACCCATCTTGCAAAACACAGTAACGCGTGAACGTGGATCAAAGTAATATCCTCCATCAAGACTTTCGAAAATTTTATAGATTTTTTTACTCAAACTCTCAAGCTCCACCCCTGAAGGTAAATCTTTAAAATCGAAATGGAGGCACCGCCATAAAAAAGGATTTTCAATCGTATTTTTGGATATGGCATGTTGGTATTCAAAACGGCTATTTGGATAATATTGCATGCCCTACATCTCCACGCGAATATGGCTTTGAAAAACCCAACCAGGACAAGTACTCCCACGATACATGCGAAATAATCTATCACGGTTTAGTTTCACGTCTAAGAATGGTTACAAGTGCATGTCTTTTATTTATGTAAATTTATAATTTATAAAGTTACTATTCAAAAAAATATAAGTTATTGAAAAATAACAATTTTTATTGACATTTGATATAATTTTTATGTATAAAAATATATATGTTAATCATATGGGGAAGATAAAATGATAATAATTTTAATGACTGTGGGGGGATTAAGTTTTGCATGGTTTCAATTCATTCTGTTTATGTCTTTTATCAAAGAGCAAAAGGCCGAGCAGATATTCAATAAAACCATTACAACATCAGAGGCTTTGGACAAACGCAATAAATGTATGTTGAAATGGGCGTTTGACCATAAGGCCGCAAATATGAATCAAAAGCCACATGATAAAGCAATAAATGCATCGGCGGCATAAAAAGGGGATTGGAAGGTCTGTAAGCCGGATTCTGTGCACGGTCCTTCCACAATAAGGGGAAGAAACGGCGGCAGTCATTCATCTTGGATGATTGTCGCCAATCATCTCCAGCGCCCTACCCGCATTTCAACGCAAAGATACGTTATTTGAAACGCCTATTTGGGCTTGCATCTGACAGGGTTTACACTGCCAATCTTGTTACCAAGATCGCGGTGCGCTCTTACCACACCTTTTCACCTTTTCCTGCATAACAGGTAGTTTGTTTTCTGTTGCACTGTCCCTCGGGTTACCCCGGGCGGGCGTTACCCGCTGTCATATCTTTGTGATGTCCGGACTTTCCTTACGGCGTCGCCCAAGGGCTATGCCGCACGACTGCCCGACCTTCCAATCACATAACGGCTTTATGCCACAGACATATCCCGCTTGGCAAGATTTTCCGCGACCAATTGGTCCCAGGGGAATAATTCGCCAGGGTCTTGTTTACGATCAGGTGCAATATCCGAATGCCCCAAAACCAATTCAGGGTTGATTGGATAATTTTGATATAATGATTTCATTAATATGATCAATGCCTCGATCTGACCCTCCGGAAAAGGACGATAGCCAAATTCATGACCCGGGTTGACCAACTCTATCCCTATTGAAAAATCATTAAATCCCTCGCGGTCACGCCATTGGGATACGCCCGCATGCCACGCCCGTTTATCCGGATCGACATGACGATAAATTGTTCCGTCCTCGTCAATCGTGAAATGGGCGCTGACCTCCGAAGTTGGGTCGCATAATCGGTCCAATGCATCCTCAGCCGTTTTCATGCCTGTGTAATGAATAATGATTGAATCGATTTTCACGCCCACGGGGCGATCATTGAAATTTAATGATGGGCGTTCAATAATATTCATGATTTTCACATGGTGTCATCCCCGCGGCATTGAGCGCAAGCGAAATTCGCCCTGCGGGGATCCAGAAAACCAAACCCCCGCATAAAGCGGGGGGTGACAATATTTTCAGAAATCGTGTAATAATTATAGCTATGTCATCTTTTTTGTCCCCGCGCAGTGATAATCCGTTTGTTCGATGGTGGTTGTCGATTGATAAGCTCAGCTTTTGCTTGCTTATGATCCTTGCGCTTTTCGGGGTTGTCATGGTGGCAACGGCCAGCCCATCCGTCGCCGTGCGCATCGGCCTTGATGGCTATCACTTTGTACTTCGTCATGTGTTATTTTTAGTGCCTACAATTGGTATTCTTGTGATTTTAGCCTTTGCAGACATTCAAAACATCAAAATATTTGCCCTTCTTTTATTTATTGGCGCCACGATTGGGGTTATTTTGTCCCTGACCAGTGGTTATGAAATCAAAGGGGCGACGCGATGGATAAGGGTTTTAGGGTTTTCAGTCCAGCCCAGTGAATTTGTAAAACCCGGTTTTATTTTGTTATCTGCGATTTTGCTGAGTATGCAGCACAGAGCCACTAAAATTCCCAATGTGATTATCGCCCTGTGTTTATACATCGTAACGGCAGGGTTACTGATTTCCCAGCCGGATTTTGGTATGGTCTTTCTGATTTCCGTTGTCTTTGCCATGCAAATTTTCATTGCCGGATGCCCATTGCGCTATGTCGCACTTCTTGCAATCGTAGGGGTTGTCGGTGTTTTGATTGCTTATGTATCCTTGGGGCATGTTCAGTCGCGGATTGATCGGTTCTTATTTCCCGAAGGGGCGGACACTTATCAAATTGATCAATCGAAACAAGCCTTTGTCAATGGCGGGTTGATCGGCGTTGGGCCAGGACAGGGATCAGTTAAAAATTCTGTCCCTGATGTCCATTCCGATTTTATTTTTACGGCCGTTGGCGAAGAATGGGGCTTTTTACTTACATCTTTGTTTGTCGGTATTTTCGGCCTGATCCTTTATCGTTTTTTCACCCATTTCACACGCAGCGATAATCTGTTTGTGATGTTGGCCGGATCCGGGCTAACCTTTATGATCGTGGTGCAATGCTTTATTCATATGGGATCGGCGATGCAGTTGATCCCCGCCAAGGGAATGACATTACCGCTTATTAGTTACGGTGGGTCATCAATGATTGCGGCGGGAATCACATTCGGCCTTATTCTTGCCTTGTCGCGCGGCATAAATGAGGATAGAAAAAGATCAACATGGCGATATTTGTTGAAGAGAGAAAACTAACATGTCTAAAAAAACGGTCATGATTTGCGCAGGGGGTACAGGGGGACATATGTTTCCTGCCTTGGCCTTGGCGAATGATTTGCTGTCTCGTGATTGCGAGGTTGTGATGATCACGGATGAGCGCACGGTGAAATATACCCAAGGACATGACAAATTGATTGTCCATGTTATTAAATCATCTTCATTTCCATCAGGACTTATAGGAAAAATAAAGGGGCTGGCATTATTAATGGTGGGATATTTTCAATCACAGCGTCTAATTTCCAAATATCAACCCGATATCGCCATTGGGTTTGGAGGATACCCGTCTTTACCACCTATGGTCGCGGCACAACGCCGCAACGTATCAACCGTTATTCACGAGGCCAATGCCATATTAGGCCGTGCCAATGCTTACTTGGCACCCAAGGCCACGCGCATTGCCTTGTCATTACAGGACATGTCATCCGTTCGTGATGAGGATATTCCGCGTGCCGTTGTCACCGGCAACCCAATCAGGTCTGACATCGCCGCACTTTATACTCATCCTTATAACAGTCCTGATACCGATACTGATTTTCGGATCACGGTTATGGGCGGTTCTTTGGGGGCAAAGGTAATGGCCAACCATGTGCCGAAGGCGTTGGCAGCTTTACCTGAGGATTTAAAAGTTCGCTTGAACATTACTCAACAATGCCACGAAGAAGATATTGAACACGTCAAAAAAACATACACCGATGCCGGCATTACGGCATCACTCAAACAATTTATCGATGATGTTCCAGAAGTCTTAAAGCAAACCCATCTTGTCATTGCTCGATCAGGCGCCAGTACTGTTGCGGAGGTTTCCGTTGCGGGCATTCCCGCCATTTACATTCCCTATCCACACCACGCCGATCATCAACAGCGCGTCAATGCCGAGAGTATTTCAAAACAAGGCGGCGCATGGGTTATCGAACAAAAAGATTTATCATCATCTGTTCTGGCAAAACGTATCGAGGGGTTGATGCGGTCGCCCGAAGCTTTATTCAAAGCCGCAGAAGCCGCCCGCAGTTGCGCCAAACCAGAGGCAACGCGTAAGTTGGGCAACCTTGTCATTGCGCTTATAAAAGGATGGAGCTAGCACCATGCGCTTAAACCCTAGCACGATAGGCACGATTCATTTCATCGGCATTGGCGGAATCGGCATGAGCGGTATTGCCGAAATTCTCATCGCCATGGGCTATCACGTGCAAGGGTCTGACCTCTCAGAAGGCGGAAATGTCCAAAGGTTACGCGACAAAGGTGTTGCCATCGCTATTGGCCATGATGCCGACAATTTAGGTGATGCCACCGCAGTGGTAATATCATCTGCAGTCAAAGACGATAACCCCGAATTGGTTGCGGCACGCGAAAACCGCTTGCCCATTATACGCCGTGCGGAAATGCTGGCGGAAATTATGCGCCTGCGCCTCGGTATTGCCATTGCCGGCACGCATGGTAAAACCACAACGACATCTATGGTGGGTACGATGTTGGAGGTTGGCAATTTTGACCCGACGGTCGTCAATGGTGGAATTGTGAATGCCTATGGTACAAATGTCCGATTGGGCAGTGGCGAATGGATTGTCGCCGAGGCAGATGAAAGCGACGGCACATTTACGCGCCTTCCGGCAACGGCGGCCGTGGTGACCAAT
>CAJXOI010000060.1 GCA_913057885.1 uncultured Micavibrio sp. | reverse complement strand
ACGCATATCCGTGCACTCACTGGAAAGGATATCAAAAACCGTATAGAGGAGCGTTATGGTCGCTCTAAGCACTCTCGTCCAATAGATCGCAAGGTGATTTGGATTCACGCCGCCAGTAATGGCGAAGCTCTCTCGGCTTTACCCTTAATTGACCATTTTCAAAAATTAGATCATCCCCCCCACATTGTTATGACCACTATGACGGTCACTGCGGCCGATTTGTTAAAAAAACGTGTTAATCCGGAAAATTTTACGCATCAATTTATTCCTCTTGATCATCCGCGATGGGTCAAGCGTTTTCATGGTCACTGGCGTCCAGATATGGTGTTATGGATTGAATCTGAATTATGGCCTAATCATTTGCGTGAAATCAAAAAACGTGGCATCCCTGCCCTACTCCTTAATGCTCGGCTATCAGAGAAAAGTGTTAAAAACTGGTCATTCGCGAAGGATTGGTTTCAAGATTTATTGTCCTGTTTTTCCATGATTTTGGCACAAACAGAGCGTGACAAAGCCAACCTTCAAAAATTGGGGTTATCAAATATTCACCTGAAGGGAAATTTGAAAGATATGGCACCTGCCCTGCCTTTTGACCCTTATGCAGCGGATGACATTCGATATATATTTGAAAGCCGCACAACCCTATTATTTGCCTCCACCCACGATCCAGAGGAAAAAATCGCCCGTGATATTCATATTGAATTGACCAAAGATTTTCCTGATTTGATGACTGTCATTGTTCCACGACATCCCAAACGTGGGCAGGATATTGCGATGGATTTTAAAGACCAAGGATTGAATATTGCATGCCGGTCCCTGAAAATGTCACCGCGTCCCGATACTGATATATATATCGCCGATACCTTGGGCGAGCTAGGGTTATTTTATCATTTGTGCGATGTTGTTTTTGTTGGAAATTCAATGGGTACGAAGCCGGGCGGAGGCCATAATTTGATGGAACCGGCATGGCATCACTGCGCTATAGTCTCTGGTGATGATCTGAATAATTTTTCCCAACAGGCCACAGAAATGCCCGAAAAAAACGCCTGTCTGGTCATTAGTAATCAGGATGCGTTGTTGATGACATTGCGTGACTTGTTGCATGATATTGATAAGAGACAAAGCCTCATTCAAAACGCTTATGAATATGTTTCTGCGAAACAAACTACAGGGATGAAAGTAATCTTAAAGGCTATTGAACCGACTTGTCAAAAGGCGGGGATCATATAGATTAGAGCAATGGCAAAATTACAAATGCCCTCATTTTGGTATGCGGAAGAGAGAAAGAGCAACCCTCTGCTGTCCAGACTTATGTGGCCAGCATCAAAATTATACGAATTCGGTGGTGTTGCGAATCGTACAATCACGCAGGAGCGAAAATCACCTATTCCTGTGATCTGTGTTGGGAATATCTCAATTGGCGGCGCGGGGAAAACACCAACCGCCCGCGCCATCATGGAATTGGTTCAAGAACACGGGAAATTTGAAACTCCCTGCTTTTTAATGCGCGGATATGGCGGTGCCGAAAAAGGCCCCTTAGAAGTGAATGAATCACAGCACACATCCTATAGCGTTGGGGACGAGGCCTTGATGCAATCGCAATATGCGCCCACCATTATCGCGCGTGATCGATATGCCGGCGCATGCTTAGCACAAAAATCAGGATATGACCTTATTATCATGGATGATGGTTTTCAAAATCCACGGTTGAAAAAAGACTTATCGCTCTTGGTCGTGGATGGCACATTTGGATTTGGAAATGGGCGGGTTTTCCCTGCTGGACCATTGAGAGAGCCTGTCGCCCATGCCTTAAAACGCACCCAAGGCATTATTGTGATTAATCGTAATGACGAAACGGATTTATCCTCAATTGCAAAGGCCAAACAATTTGACGCCCATATTGAATTGGTGAATAAAGGTGGCCCTGACGCAGGGAAAAAAGTCATTGCCTTTGCCGGGATCGCCATGCCCGAAAAGTTTTTTAATACTTTGGAAGAAAACGGATATCACCTATATGCGCACCACGCATTTCCGGATCATCATGTCTATCGTCATGGTGACCTGGATAAAATTGTGTCCACTGCAAAGGCAAAAAACCTATCGGTGATCACCACTGAAAAAGACTGGATTCGCCTATCCGATCATTGGCAATCAAAAATATCTTATCTCAAAATCGCCGTGGCTTTGGATGATAAATTCAAGCGTACTCTTTTTAATTATCTGGATCGGCTTGTGGCGCAATCATGAAACAATTGCGATATTGGATAGAGCATTTTTTTCTCATTCTTCTGCACGGCTTTTGCAAAATTCTTCCGTGGCACGCTGCTTCGGCTCTATTTGGAAAGATCGCAGCTTTTGCTGGAACCCGCATGGCCATGAATCGTAAAGCTGTCCGTAATATTCGGGCTGCGCTTGAATGTGATGAAAATGCCGCAAAACAGATCGCGCGCGGGCATTGGAATAACCTTGGTCGCGTCATTGCCGAATATCCACATTTAAAAAACATCGCTACGCATCATGTCCGTTTTGACGGGATACAGCATCTGGAACGCCTGCGCGATGACGGGCAGGCTGGCATATTATTCGGCGCGCATCTTGGGAATTGGGAAGTATTACCCCATGCCCTCCTCCATCATGTAGACCTTGCCATGCATCCTGTTTATCGCGCCCCGAATAACCCAATGGTTGATAAACGCCTTCATCATTTCCGATCACCCGATGGCCGCCTGACACCCTATTCCAAATCAAGACAGGGCATGGTCGGTATGGTCAAAGCGTTAAAAAATAATGAGCATCTGGGTTTATTGATTGACCAAAAATATAATGAAGGTGTTGATGCGCCGTTTTTTGGAATGAATGCCAAAACGGGTACGGCCTTTATTGAACTGGCACAGAAATATGATTGTCCACTTGTTCCTTTAAGATGCGTTCGCGAAGACGACGGTTTTTTAATCGAGGCTCGGCCGCCATTAGCCATAAAAAGCCGAGATGTTATGGACATTTTGGCCGACGCGCATACATTATTAGAAGATTGGATCAAACAGCACCCCGACCAATGGTTGTGGCTTCATCGGCGTTGGAAAACTGAGGATTTAAGGCATGTCGAATAAAAAATACGATTATGATTATTTTGTGATTGGCGCAGGATCAGGCGGCGTAAGGTCGGCGCGCATTGCCGCAGGGCACGGCGCAAGAGTTGGACTTGCCGAGGGAAAATTTTTTGGCGGGACATGTGTTAATATTGGCTGTGTTCCCAAAAAGCTCATGGCCTATGCTGCGGATTATCATGCCCATTTCGAGGATTCCAGAGGGTTTGGATGGTCATACGACAAAACCAGTTTTGATTGGCCAACCCTTATTAAAAACAAAGATGCGGAAATCAAACGTTTGAATGAAATTTATCAATCGTTGTTGAACAAGGCCGGTGTCACAATTTTTAATAATTACGCATCGTTCATTGATAACCATACGATTGAGGTTGGCAATCAAAAAATCACCGCAGATAAAATCCTAATCGCCACGGGTGGGCATCCGGTATTGCCCGATTTTGAAGGGGCGGATTTGATGATGGTATCTGATGATATGTTTTATCTTGATACCTTGCCCAAACATATCGCCATTTACGGTGCGGGATATATTGCCGTTGAATTTGCACATATCATGCATGGTTTGGGGTCAAAAGTGACAATGGTCTATCGCGGGGATACACCGCTTCGCGGATTCGATAAAGACATCCGTGATCACCTTGCCAGAGAAATGGAAAAACAGGGGATTACCTTAAAATCAGAGACGGTTATTCAATCTATTGAAAAAGCAGATGGTGGGCTTAAGCTTGATCTTTCAGATGGGACAAAGCTCGAATGCGATGTGGCCCTCTCTGCCATTGGTCGTAAGGCCCGTGTTGATAACCTCAACCTTCCTGCGGCCAATGTTGAAATTTCTAATCGTGGCGAGATTATTGTCAATGAGCATTACCAGACCACCGCCGATAATATTTTCGCCGTTGGCGACGTCACCGGCGGGATGGAACTCACCCCTATTGCAATTAAAGAAGGACATTGGATTGCCGACAAATTTTTTGGCGGGATTGATCGTCCAACGATGTCTTATAACAATATACCAACAGCCGTGTTTTCTCGCCCCACGATTGGCACAGTGGGCTTAAGCGAAGCGCAAGCATTGGAGGAAGGCTTTGACATCAAAATATATAAATCCGATTTTAAACCCTTGGTGCACACATTATCAGGTCGTGACGAGCGGACATTGATGAAAATGATTGTGGATCAAAAAACCGATCAGGTTATTGGCCTGCATATTGTCGGGTTAGACAGCCCCGAAATCCTTCAAGGTTTCGCCGTTGCAATAAAATCCGGGGCAACAAAGGCCATGTTTGATGAAACGATCGGCATTCACCCCACCAGCGCTGAAGAGCTAGTGACAATGCGTTGAGCATGTTTTGCGCGCAATATGCTGTTTTACAGAAAAAACTTGCCAGTTCAAAATGTCTTTGCTAAGCATTATTCCTAAGGCTAGTGAAGGAGAATAATAATGAAGAAATTAACGGCTATGGCCTTTGGTGCCGCATCACTTGCCGCAGTGGGCGGTATTAGTGCAACGGCATATTGGGCGTCACAAAACGGATATGTCTTGGCCAAGGATTTTTCCCAGGATGAGATTTTTCAGCACGAGGATGAGCAACTCTCCTTACCTCACATGCTTGCGCGTGATGTTATTCAAAGATATAACGCCGATCTTGAGTCGATGGTTGGTGAGTTTATCTCTTTCGATAACTATATCCCCGAATATAACGTCGCAATTATTCCACGTGATATCACCAGGGGATTGTCAGGTGGCAGCTTTCACTCGACGTGGCCGCTCGAGCCTGAGCAGGAGAGCGAAACCGTATGTATGACGTTTCAGGTTATAGCTTCTCCGGAGAGGAGATCCAACATACCAGCTGTCATGGGTGAAGAGTACAGAGCCTGTTTGGGAAGCGTCGCAAGAATTAATCATGCATCAGCAAGACCTCTTTAATCCCAATCAAGGGAATCAAGGCCAGTGAAATTCGTTTGCGTTGACCAAAACCGCTCGAACGCCTTCATCGTATCATTAAATTCCTGAATACGCTCCATCGTCAGATCCGTATGCTGAAGAAGCTCCTCATGGCGGGCAAACATCTTATACAATTTTTCGTATAACTCCTGCCCCTTTGGCGACAGTTTGACACGGATGGATCTTTTGTCGTGGACTGATCTTTCCTGAATAATATATTCATTTTCAACCATTTTTTTGACATTATAAGACACGTTTGACCCAAGGTAATACCCTCTTAAGGTCAATTCTCCCACAGTCATATCATCCTCACCAATATTATAGAGAATCATCGCCTGAACGTTGTTAATGTCCTGGATCTGAAGTTTATCCAGCTCAAGCTTTACATTATCCAAAAATCGACGGTGCAGTCGTTCAATCAATTGAATTGCATCATGGTATGCGGTTGGTAACACGTGCGTAACTCCTTACATAAATACGAATAACATCAGCCATTGTCTATGAATTCGAAATAATAATCAATATCCCCTTGAGAAATTTCGTCAATTGAGGCGTGTTCCCATCGTGGGTTTCTGTCTTTATCGATCAATTGTGCACGGATCCCCTCATAAACGTCATGCTTTGAGAAAAAGGCGCAGGCCAAACGATAATCCCGCGCGATAACTGTATCAAAATCGTCGTCTCGCGCCATTTGGAGATGCTGAAAGGTTACAAGCAA
>CAJXOI010000059.1 GCA_913057885.1 uncultured Micavibrio sp. | reverse complement strand
GAGATCGCCGCTTATAGTGACAATGAGAGGTCGGTTAATCCTATGCATATCAAACCTTACTTATTTTTATATTGAAAATCAAACAGTAAAGCTTGACGAGCGAGAGTTTTATCGTGCAATGTGATGGCATAAAACAATTGTGAGGGCACAGCCAATGACAAAGTCAGAATTGATTGCAAAACTTGCCGCAAAAAACCCGCAACTTTATTTGCGTGATGTTGAAACCATCGTCGACACCATTGTAGAAGAGATGTCGGATGCACTGGTTCGTGGCGACCGTGTCGAGCTTCGGGGGTTTGGCGCCTTTTCCGTTAAGGAGCGCGAGGCAAGAACAGGCCGCAACCCTCGCACAGGTGAAACGGTGCATGTCGATGCCAAAAGATTACCGGCGTTCAAGGCCGGAAAAGACCTTCGCGAACGACTAAATGAAGAGTAGGTTATGTCCGTCTCCCAATTTTTCAAATATTTTTTAAAGGCCATAACCCTTATCACGCTTGTTGCCTTTATTGTTTTAAACAGACAAGAGACGGAATTTTACATTTCCCCCCTGACAGAGCCTTTAATCCTGCCTCTATGGCTGTTGGGAATCGTTTTGTTTACCTTTGGATTTTCGATGGGGGCGCTTTTACTATGGCTAAACAGTTGGCCAATCAAAAAGGAATTGCGCCAAACCAAAAGACAGTTAAGCCAAACACAGGAAAAATACGAAGATTTGGCCACATTGCGCCCTCATGACCCTGTCGAGGAAAACCCACACACCCATGCGTAATTTACCCAAAGTTTTCTGTGCGCTTGATATGGTTGATCTTAACGATGCGATTGATCTTGCGCTCTCGCTTAGGGGATTGTGTGGCATCAAATTAGGGTTGGAATTTTTTAACGCCCGTGGTTCACACGGTGTTCGCAACCTTTTAAATGCAACAGACGGCATGCCGTTATTTTTGGATTTAAAATATCATGACATCCCCAATACGGTTGCAGGCGCTGTGCGGTCGATCACAAACCATGTGCGTCCGGCATTCATGAATGTGCATGCCGCGGGGGGATTGGATATGATGAGGGCGGCGAGAGATGCCTGCCCGCCTGAAACAAAATTATTGGCGGTCACGGTTTTAACATCAATTGACGTGGAAACATTGCAATCCGTTGGTCAGGGGGATGACACGACGCAACAAGTGGAACGCCTTGCCCTTTTGGCCAAGGAGGCAGGCATGGACGGTGTTGTGTGTTCCGCCCATGACATTGAAACCATTCGCCGTGCCTGTGGCGACGATTTTATCACCATGGTGCCCGGCATCCGCCCCGCCGGGTCAGACACAGGCGACCAACGCCGCATCATGACACCCAAAGAGGCCGTCGATAAAGGCGCCCATCACCTTGTGATTGGCCGCCCCATTACCAAACCCTCCGACCCCGCCGCCGCGGCACGCAGTATTATTGCAACCCTTTAAAGTATTATTAGAAATATAGACATAATTCAATTGTTGACTTTTAGGTTTTCCATGACTATACTCTTGTCAATGGAAGCTATACGATATTTAACTAAGGAATTTAACCAAACGTCTTTCGGCGATAAAATTGCTTATATTGCTATGCCTGCGGTTGGATTAGTGCTATTTGGTCTTATGGCTTGGGGGGCGGTAACAGGAAACCTTGACGGTTTTGCTCTGGAGCCAAATCTGGGAACTCAAGCTTTTCAGCCGGCCAATCCATCATTAAACCCATAGGCCACTCAATTGGAGAGCTTATGGCATCTACACTCTCGTCATTTTCAATTGCACTAAGAATAATGTTTTCACCCGCCGCTATCGCACAAGCGATACCTAATGCCAATATAATACCTTGCGAAATGTTATAGGCGCGCCCATTTTTTCTTGCCGCTCCATCAAAGGTTTCATCAAGCTTATAATCCTTCTTAACTTGACTGTAAATTTGATTAAAACTTTGAACATCTTCAGGCGTTAACTCACTTGTGTCAATTTCATTTAGGCGCCTCAAAACTTCATGAAGTTTAATATCATTTTTTTGAAAATAACTATTGAATAATGCAGCCCCCATACACGCCCCAAATGCCATGATGTATTGTAGACTGGTATCAATTTGTGTTCCTGCCTGTAAAAACACCATTTTTGCAGACAATGCGCCTGCACCAAAAGCAGCGATCGAGGCTGTTCTGACTGTATTATTACGCCCGCGCTTTTCGTCAACAGTATTTTTTAAGTCTTCAATCTTTTTATCCGCTTTCTGTCCTTGATCACGGACGTCACGATCATCTGCTTTTTGTCTTTCCTTGGCCGCAATTTCCCTATTTTCATCACGAATACGTTTTTCCTCTGCCATTATAGCTTTTGCTTCTTCGGCTTCACGCTGCATAGCTTTAGCAGCCATACGCTTTTCAACCCTCTCAAGGATTTGTTGCGCTACATTTGAACCACGCTTAATGCTATTATTTTTAATAGGTCTATTCTTCATTCAAAAAAATAATAATAAAAATATGTTAAATATTAGTTAATGTATTTATTCACCTCTCCCTTGACACCACTCCCCCATATCTGGGATAAATGCAGGTTCGAAATAATAAGAGATAAAAAAACATATGAATTGGCTGAGCAATTTTATCCGTCCCAAAATTAACCAGTTTGGTAATCAGGCCAAAGACGTGCCTGAAAATTTGTGGGAAAAATGTCCCGCATGCGACGGGATGTTATTCCACCGCGAGCTAAAGGCCGCGCAAAATGTGTGTTACCATTGCGGTCATCATTTACGGATTGATGTCGAAGACCGCCTTCACAACCTGTTTGATGATGGCGATTACAAACGCATTCCCGTCCCCAAGGTCCCGACAGACCCATTAAAATTTAAAGATAAAAAGAGATATTGTGCCCGTATAACCGACTCGCAAAAATAGCGCACTCGCATCGACGGAATCATCGCTACAGAAGGGGCAATTGATGGGCAAAACGCCATTGTCGCCGCCTTTGATTTCAAATTTATGGGCGGATCCATGGGCGCCGGCGTTGGCGAGGGTATCGTCACCGCCGCAGAAAAGGCCGTGAAAAAAGGATTGCCACTGATCGTTATTCCATCATCAGGCGGCGCACGGATGCAAGAGGCCGCGATTTCATTGATGCAAATGCCGCGCACCATCGTTGCCGTTGAAATGGTCAAAGAGGCGGGACTTCCCTATATCGTCCTCCTCACCGACCCAACGACGGGCGGTGTTTCGGCATCTTTTGCCATGTTGGGCGACATTCAAATGGCGGAACCCGGCGCAACAATTGGCTTTGCCGGAAAGCGTGTGATCCAAGAAACCATCCGTGAAGAATTGCCAGACGGTTTCCAAACCGCGGAATATTTGTTGGAACACGGTATGGTTGATATGGTTGTCGCCCGCAAAGATCAACCTGAAACCATCGGCCGCGTCATTGATTTATTGATGAATAAAAAAGGCGGCGGCAAAGGCGGAAAAAAATCAAAAGAATACAATTCTGATGAAAAAATTGCCACGTCTGTGCCCCTTCCGGATGTTGCGCGTGGCGGCAATCAAACGCGTTTGAAAAAAGCAGCCTAGCCGAGATCCTGAGTGACGCTTGATTCCAATCACCCTAACAGCGAGATTCAGGCCAAGCTAGAGGCCATATACAGCCTTCATACAAAAAAGATGGATTTTCGCCTGGATAAGGGGCCGTATCGCGATTTATTAACCGCGATTGGCAATCCGCACCTCCATTTACCACCAGCCATCCATGTTGCGGGAACGAACGGTAAAGGGTCGACCATCGTCTTTTTAAAATCACTATGCGAAGCCGCGGGCATGAGTGTTCATGCATATACCTCACCGCATCTTTTGAAATTTAATGAACGCATCACCCTGAATGGCGCCCATATTTCCGATGCGGTTTTGAATCATTATTTGGATATGATCGAAACAACAAATGCGGGCGCCCCACTGACGTTTTTTGAGTATACAACCGCGCTTGCATTCAAGGCATTTGCTGATCATCCCGCCGATATATGCCTTTTGGAAACGGGTTTGGGTGGGCGTTTGGATTGTACCAATGTTATTGAAAAGCCCATGGCAACGGTCATTACATCCATCGGGCATGATCATATGGATTGGTTGGGGCATGACATCACCGACATTGCGCGGGAAAAAGCGGGCATTATGAAAGCGGGCAGCCCATGCTTTATAGCACCACAGGATTATGATGTTATGCATGTTTTTGAAAAAAAGGCGAAAGATGTTGGATGCGATTTACACGCGGTTAAACGTTTGGATGATTTAACTGACTTAGGATTGGCGGGGGAACATCAAAAAGATAATGCCAGCGTGGCGTTAAAAACATTGGAGACATTAGGGCATGTAATTAATAGGGCTGCTTTGGCTGTTGCAAAATGGCCGGCAAGGATGGAGAAGATATCAGACAGTCCCGAAATTTGGTTTGATTGCGGCCATAATCAGGAGGGCGCAGAAGCCATCGCAAAACAATTAAAGCAGTGGCGTACAAAAGATCCCGACCGCCACATTCATCTTGTTTTAGCCTTGGCGAGGGATAAAGATCCGAATGATTTTTTGGCGCCACTTTGGCCTTATATTGATCATGTCACCTGTGTGGATTTGCTTAATGCTCGTAATCCACAATCGGCAGAGGAACTTAGAATACGTATTAACGCGCAAAAACCCGTCAAAATCGGGACTATCGACGATGTTTTCAGCGATGCCAATGACATAACGATGATTACAGGGTCACTGTATCTTTACGAGCACGTCAAAACCCTTTAACCCCTTGTTAATATGAAAATATTATAATTGGGCAGAGGTAAAAATATGCCAGAATATGAATGGTTATGGACGCGTGACAATTGGACGGAGTTTCAATTCGATTCCAATGCTTTACAACGTTATAATGCCGTTTTTGCGTTTAACCGCGAAAATGGATCATGCCCCAGCATTCATTTCGATCCTGATGATCATTCCTATAATTTTGCAATCTTATCGTCCGAAGTTGTGGCCTCCTCTGAAATCGAAGGGGTCAAAATGCACCCCGAATCCGTAGTGCAATCCATGCGAATTCAATTTGACGAAATTGCCCTTCACCGCCCAAGAACAGATGATTCAGATCAACGACGTTCCGGCATTATCAGTGCGATGATTGATTCTTATCTGACTTACGATGAACCGTTAAGTCAGGACATGTTGAACCATTGGAACGCGTTGATTACGCGAGATGAGGAAGGTCTCAGCACGAAAGGTACTTATCGCACCCACGAAGACCCTATGGTGATTACAGCATCCGCGCGGATAACAGATGACTCTGCATCCTATATCGCCCCTCCATCAGAAAAGGTTCCTGAGTTGATGGATGATTTTATAGAATGGTATAATGATACATCACCAAGCGGATCAAACCCTTTACCGCCCCTCATTCGGTCATCACTGGCGCATCTGTATTTTGTGATGATCCACCCGTATGAAGACGGGAATGGCCGTATGTCCAGATTGATTGCCGAAAAGGCACTATCCGAAAGCTATGGCAAACCGACCTTAGTGTCCTTATCCCATCGCATTGCCGAAACCAAGGGCGAATATTACGAACATTTGGAAAACGCTGCACGCTATGGAAATATTGACGGATGGATGGATTATTTTTGCCGTACAATCACCGAGGCACAGAAACTTTCCGCGAAAAAATTGCAAAAGGCCACATTGAAAATGAAAATCATGGATAAGCATGGCGATCAGTTAAACCCGAGACAAGAAAAGCTGTTAGAAAAAATGCTTCATCCCAGTAAGGGACAGTTCGAAAAAGGCATTAGCTATACAAAATAT
>CAJXOI010000058.1 GCA_913057885.1 uncultured Micavibrio sp. | reverse complement strand
ATGTCATAGTCATAGACCTTTCCCATATCAAGACCATCTTCGCCCATATCCGCAACATCAACGACATGACCGTCGCTTTTAAGCATCATTTCGATGCTTCTTGCCATAGAGCTATCATCTTCAATTAAAAGTACGCGCATGATTATTATCCCTTTTTATCGTCTGATTTATTATTTTGTGTTATTCTTTAATGGTAGTATAGCAAAAATTAACCTTTCTTAACAAATCTTAATTTTTATGAGTAAAATTGAACACTTAATCCACGATTTAGATCGGCTTAAACCACAGGTGATATACGGGCGTGTGACCAAAATCTTGGGATTAATTGTCGAGGTTTTAGGTATTGCAGATAGACTTTCAATCGGGGCAATGGTTATTTTATGCCCAAAGGACGGTCGACGTATTCCGTGTGAGGTGGTGGGATTTCGGGATGGTCTTGCCCTCGTAATGCCCTATGGAACACTGGATGGTGTTGGCTTAGGTTGCCGTGCCGAAGTTGCCGGTTATACCCCAACTGTATCACCGTCTGATGCGTGGCTAGGACGCGTTGTAAACGCATTGGGTGAACCCTTAGATGGTTTGGGACCATTATCAAATGGGGATTTACCTATCCCGCTTAAAAATACGCCACCTCCTGCAAAGGACCGAACTCGCATTGGTGAAAAGCTTGATTTAGGGGTGCGGGCCATCAATACATTTTTGGCCACCTGCGAAGGACAGAGAATGGGTATTTTCTCTGGGTCGGGTGTTGGTAAATCGGTCTCGATTTCGATGATGGCAAAATATACTGCTGCCGAAGTCTCGGTCATTGGCCTAGTGGGGGAAAGAGGGCGCGAAGTTCAAGAATTTATCGAAGATGACTTGGGCGAAGAAGGTTTAGCGCGGTCTGTTGTGATTGTTGCAACAGGAGATGAACCACCTTTGATGCGGAGACAGGCAGCGTATCTGACAATGGCAGTTGCCGAATATTTCCGTGCCAAAAACCAACAGGTTTTATGTATGATCGATTCCGTAACCCGTTTTGCCATGGCCTTACGTGAAATTGGCCTCAGCGCGGGTGAGCCTCCCACGACAAAGGGGTACCCGCCATCCATGTACGGAGAATTAGCGCGTCTTCTGGAACGTGCAGGCCCAGGCGTAAAGGGCCAGGGAGCGATTACGGGTTTATTCTCGGTGTTGGTTGAAGGTGACGATATGAATGAGCCCGTTGCCGACGCCGCACGTGGGATTTTAGATGGTCATATTGTGATGGATCGCTCGATTGCCGATCGTGGGCGCTATCCTGCGATTGATATTTTGAAATCGGTCTCGCGGTCAATGCCTGAATGTCTTGACCAACAGCAACGCCAAATTGTTAAGAAAGCAAAAGAATTGATCTCAACCTATGAAGATATGGCGGAATTGATCCGTTTGGGGGCCTATCGCAAGGGGTCTGACCCAAAAGTGGACGAAGCCATTCAATATTATGATCAGATTGAAGAGTTTTTGACCCAAGGCAAGGACGAACAAACGACAATTGACGAGGGATTTATGCGTTTATCTGAACTTCTTCATATGAGTGGCGGTGCAGAGAAATAATAAATGGCTGATCTGAACCCTCTTATTCGTCTTAATAAATTTCAACTGGAAGAAAAGCAACGGGCATTATCTCGTCTTTATAATCAGGTACAAGAATTAGAGACTGAAAAACAAGCGATCCTTGATAGCGTCGAGAGCGAGAAAGAGGCCGTTGACGAAAATTTGTCGCATCTCTCGCTCATGTCGACCTTTATTGCATATGTCCAAAGGTCGAAGAATGAAGTCAGTTTGATTAACGATAAAATCAGCTCCCTTGAAATCAAAATTACTCGTGCTATTGATGAAATGCGCGAGGCGTTCGGGGAATTGAAGAAAATTGAAATTACACGCGATCGCCGTTTGGCAGAAATTCAAGAAGAAAACAAACGCCGCGAAGATGCGCTTTTTTCTGAAATAGCGTTGGAGATTTATAGGCGACAGCAGTAAAAAAAACTCTCATCCCGATCAAGTCGGGGATGACATGACTTTGTCTCTGTACCTCTTTGCCACTGTGGTCTAAAACATACACATGCCCGAACAACAATTTATTCACCTGCATTTACATTCCGCCTATTCATTGGCGGAAGGGGCGATCAAAATCCCCGACCTGATGCAAAATATCGCCCATTTGGGGCAGGCTGCGGTGGCCGTCACGGACACAAACAACATGTTTGGCGCATTGGAATTTTCGCTAGAGGCGCAAAAAAACGGCATTCAACCGATTATAGGGTGTCAGGTGAGATTGGGGCATGAGGGGCAAGAGCTTGTTTTACTAGTGCAAAATGAACAAGGATATAAGAACCTCTCCCGTTTGGTATCTGATGCATATATGGAGACGGAGGATGCGCATAAACCCTTTGTATCATGGCAGGAATTAGAACAATTCCATGAGGGTCTGATTTGCTTAACGGGTGGGCTAAATGGGCCCATTTCACAGTACCTACTTCATAATCAAGCAAAAGATGCCGAAAAATGCTTGGTTAAACTCAGGAAAATATACGGCAATCGCCTTTATCTTGAAATTCAACGCCATGGTTGGCGCGAAGAAGCACAGATAGAAGATGCTTTAGTTGATCTGGCCTATAAACATGACATTCCCCTCGTGGCGACAAATGATTGTTACTTCATCAATCGGAAAATGTATGCCGCGCATGATGCCTTATTATGCATTGCCGAGGGTCGTTATGTGTCTGAAGATAATCGCCGTAAAGTCACACCTGAGCATTACCTAAAATCATCTGACGAGATGGTTAAATTATTCGAGGATTTGCCAGAGGCGATTGAAAACACTGTCAAAATCGCCCAACGATGTTCTTTTCTTCTTCAGACCGTTGATCCGATCTTGCCGCCATTTGATACGGGTGAAGGACGAACCGAAGTTGAAGAGCTCCATCACATGGCCAAAGAGGGCCTGAAATGGCGCTTGGAAAATTTTGTTGAGGATTTCGGAAATGCAGAAGTCGCAAAACCCTATTGGGATCGTTTGGAATTCGAGCTTAAAACCATTGTCGATATGGGCTTTCCTGGATATTTCCTTATTGTTGCGGATTTTATCCAATGGGCAAAAGATCAAGATATACCTGTTGGCCCGGGGCGTGGGTCGGGGGCCGGGTCGGTGGTTGCTTGGGCACTAAAAATTACTGACCTTGATCCGTTGCGATTTAACCTTCTGTTTGAACGGTTTTTGAACCCCGAGCGCGTCTCCATGCCAGATTTTGATGTTGATTTTTGTCAGGATCGACGGGATGAGGTCATCGCTTATGTCCAAGACAAATACGGTCGTGATAAGGTCGCCCAGATTATAACTTTTGGGAAACTGCAGGCCCGCGCCGTTGTCCGTGATGTCGGGCGTGTTTTGCAAATGAGTTACGGGCAGGTGGATCGCTTGGCCAAAATGATTCCAAACAATCCCGCCAATCCCGTGACCTTGCAACAGGCATTGAATGATGACGCGGATTTGCGCAATGAAATTCGCAAGGATGAAACATCGCAAAATCTGATTGAAATCGCGTTAGAGTTAGAGGGGCTTTACCGTCATGCCTCCACCCATGCGGCGGGAGTTGTGATAGGTGATCGTCCTTTGCATGAATTAGTGCCACTCTATCGTGATCCTCGATCTCCGATGCCTGTGACGCAATTTAATATGAAATATGTCGAACAGGCAGGATTGGTCAAATTCGACTTTTTGGGTCTTAAAACCCTGACCGTTATTCAACGTGCGGTACAACATATCAAGGAACAACATAATGTCGACATCGACCCGCTTAAGCTTCCTTTTGATGATAAGCCAACATTTGACCTTATTGCCAAGGGAAATACGGTTGGTGTGTTTCAATTGGAATCCTCGGGGATGCGGTCAACCCTTGCGGGGATGAAGCCTGACCGGTTCGAAGATATTATCGCGCTAGTATCACTCTATCGTCCGGGACCGATGGAAAACATCCCAAAATATAATAAAATTAAGGCGGGGAACGAAGATCCTGATTATATGCATCCGAAACTGGAGCCTATTTTAACCGAAACATTCGGAATTATGATTTATCAGGAACAAGTGATGCAGGCAGCGCAATTACTTTCCGGCTATACCCTTGGCGGTGCGGATTTGTTGCGCCGTGCAATGGGAAAAAAGATTAAGGCTGAAATGGACAAACAGCGCAAAATGTTTGTTGATGGGGCAACCGAGCATAATCAAATACCTGAATATCAATCGAATGAAATTTTTGACCAGATTGCCAAATTTGCGGGATATGGGTTTAATAAATCTCATGCTGCGGCCTATGCCTTAATTGCCTATCAAACGGCATGGTTGAAGGCCAATTATCCCGTTGAATTTATGGCCGCATCCATGAGTCTTGATAAAGGCAACACGGATAAATTGGCAATTTTTAAGCAAGATTGCGATGCAAATGATATTGAAATCCTGCTGCCATCCATCAATCAATCGGGTGACGATTTTACGGTTGAAAATCAGGCTGTGCGTTATGCATTATCCGCCCTCAAAGGTGTTGGTGAAACGGCCATGAAGATTGTTGTTGCCGAACGCAATGAAAATGGCGTTTTCAAGGATGTGTTCGATTTTGCCGAGAGGGTAACCCCTAAAGCCTTAAATAAACGCCAAATACAGGGGCTTGCCGCCGCGGGTGGATTTGAATGTTTGAATATCAATCGTGCGACATTGTATGAAAATGCGGAAAGCTTACTTCGCTATTCCCAAAATGTTTTCGCCGATAAGGATAGTGGGCAGGGGGGTCTGTTTACCAGTGATGAAGTCCAATCCCAACCGCGCCCCCCTATGCAGGAGATAGCTGAATGGCAGATGCTGGATAAATTGGCGATGGAATTTAAAGCCGTGGGCTTTTACCTCTCCGCTCATCCTTTGGATCAAAAAATGGTCATGCTGGAACGGTTAGGTGTCATGCCATTGGGACAGATCGAAGAAAAAATGGAGAACACTGATTACCTTCGTGCCAAGGTCGCTGGGGTTTTAATTAAAAAACAGGTACGCATCGCCAAATCAGGGAATAAATTTGCCTTCTTGCAAATTTCCGATCCTACAGGTGTACAAGAAGTGATGATTTTTTCTGAACTTTTAGCCATTCATCAAAAAATCTTGGAACCTGGAACGAACCTTTTAATTGATCTGGAAGTCAAGTCACAAGATGAGTCTCTTCGCATTGGCGGACAGACAATTAAGTTGCTGGATGATGCGCTTAAGGGAAAATCGCGCCTGACATATATATCGTTGACAGATAGTGATGCGATACCGCAAATGAGGGATTTGTTAGAACATGACGGGGCAGGGACGGCGACAATTCACCTCATAGTTCCTATCAATGATAATCGATTTGTAGAGATGAAATTACCCCGTGAATATGCCCTCAAGCCTGAAACGGTGAGTGCGATACAGCAGTTAAACGGCGTTGAGAGTCTGCAGGATGTTTAAAAATGAAAAATTTGTAATCACATGGTTATGAACTTTTAACCGCGTCAAAAGTATGATGCATATCATTAAGGAGATACCATGACTGGATATATAACTGCATACGTAATTGCAACATTGCTTTTTCTTGCCATTGATGCAATTTGGCTTGGAATTGTTGCTAAAAACTTTTACGCGTCGCAAATGGGTGATTTAATGGCGGAGAATATCCGTTTTGGCGTGGCGGCAGCGTTTTACGCCGTTTTCACCATAGGGATTGGGGTTTTCGCAGTAAAACCCGCCATTGACGCTGATAATTTCAGGTTGGCTCTGGGTTATGGTGCCTTGTTTGGGTTTCTTGCCTAGGGAACTTATGATTTTACAAATATGGCGACCATCCGTGATTGGCCTGTTTTAATGAGTGTCGTTGATATTGTCTGGGGAACGACAATTACGG
>CAJXOI010000057.1 GCA_913057885.1 uncultured Micavibrio sp. | reverse complement strand
GTATTATCGGGAAATCGTAATTTCGAAGGGCGCGTCAACCCGCATACAAAGGCAAACTATCTGGCCTCGCCGCCGCTGGTCGTGGCCTATGCTTTGGCAGGATCAATGAAAATTGATATATACAAAGATGCCTTGGGACAGGACAAAGACGGAAATGATGTTTATCTGAAAGACATTTGGCCATCCAATGCCGAAATTCAGGCCGAAGTTGAAAAAGCTTTAACGCCCGAAATGTTCAAATCGCGCTATGCGAATGTATTTGATGGTACAGAGGAATGGCAGCGCATTGCCAGTGCAAAAGGCAAAACATATGAATGGTCAACGGCCTCGACTTATATTCAAAACCCACCTTTTTTCGAAGGGATGACATTGGACGGCGCCCATGGTGGAAATATAAAAGGCGCGCGTATGTTGGCAATGTTGGGGGATTCAACAACCACAGATCATATTTCACCTGCGGGTGCGATTAAGGGGGACTCTCCAGCCGGTGAATATTTGATGGCACGCCAAGTCCCGATAAAGGATTTTAACTCTTATGGATCCCGTCGTGGTAATCACGAGGTTATGATGCGCGGAACATTCGCCAATATTCGTATTAAAAATGAAATGTTGAACGATGTTGAAGGCGGTATAACACGTTACATCCCTGATGGAGAGGAAATGCCAATATACGATACGGCTATGAAATATCAGGCGAAGAGCACGCCGTTGGTTGTGATTGCCGGTAAGGAATATGGAACGGGGTCATCCCGTGATTGGGCGGCAAAGGGAACTCGCCTTTTGGGTGTTCAGGCTGTGATCGTCGAATCATTTGAGAGAATTCACCGCTCAAATCTTGTTGGTATGGGTGTTTTGCCATTACAATTCAAAGACGGAGATACGCGCCAATCTTTGAAACTCACAGGTGAAGAAACTTTTGATATTACGGGTGTTGATGGTGAATTAAGCCCACGTCAAGATGCTCAGATGACCATTACCTATCCTGACGGTGCGACCAAAGATGTTACGTTGATGGTGCGTCTTGATACGGCTGACGAGGTCGATTATTTCCGCGCGGGTGGGATTTTGCATTATGTTTTAAGGCAAATGGCTAAATCATAATTTTTTTATTTCATAAACTCTCTTTTTTATATAACATTATTATATAACAGGGAGAATCAAATGAAAAAAATTTTTGCGGCTGTCATAGCCGGAGCTATTGTATCAACCGTGCCAAATAAGTCACCTGCGTCCAACATGTTGCCATGTGAAGATCGTAGCACTGTGATGGATATATTCGAACAACAGGGCACAGAATATCGCTTTACAGTTATGGGACCAAATTTTTTTCCGGTTCAAATATATGAGAACGTGGAAACAGGGCGCTATATAATGATCCGCGTTGACGATCACTCTGACCGCGTTTGTGCACAAGGTTTTGGAGATTACAAGAGATTGGTTAGTAGACTACGCATGACTAATTCATGATGCGTTATCACGACAATTTTGCTGGATCGTTTTAAAATCGGGTTTTTCAGGGCGGTATCTGACGGTGAATTTTCTCTCGAGTTGACTGATACCCGCGCTTAATGCTCCAAGTCGTTTTTGAATGGCTTTGTACAGTTTCATACCGTCTGAAGATTGTTTTATTTCTCCCTTATTAATGTCAGCTTCCATAAATCCTGATCGCACGGCCATGTTGATGCCTTCGATATAATCGGCGGCCAACGCCATGGCTTCATGGTCCCTCGGGGGTGGGAGGTTAAGATCATTATTGCGGCTCATTCGCCCGATAAATGTGGCCTTTTGAACAGGTGTTCGCAATATGATCGCAAAACGAAGTTCCTCTAAACCATCGTCAACAACGAAGCCGACATGAGATTCTTGTTCAATCATCACGTTTCGCCCCATTTGTTTGAATGCCTTTTGTGCCATGACGATCGATTGTTCGTAATTATCACCATTACTTTGATTTTTATGTTCGCATTGTTCAATGATATCAAAGAACATATGGTGGTGGTTGGAATGAAAGATAATTTTTCCATGATAGTAGACGCAAATCCAAGTTGATGGTGAGTGCTCTGCCTCGAATTTATTAATCAGGTTGAGCCATGTTTTTTCCCAATCTAAAAGCGTTTCAATATTTTGTATCGCCCCGATATAAGAAAGATGCCTGATAATTTCCGCGCCATAACGCAATGTCATATGCATTGAGTGTCCACGAATAACCAATTGATCCCTTATTTTTTCTAGTGGAATGACCAAGCGATTGCCTAACGCAATCATATCCTGACCGTCTAGGTCATCTGCTTCGCGGATCGTAAATTTTTCGCGCAATAAAGATAGGTCAGCCATAATACGCTCCGTTTTCTTCAGCTTGATTCAATAATTCTATAAAATCCGGTTTTTCAGGACGATAAGAAATGTTGTAGATGGTTTCATATTGTTTTATGCGTTGGTTCAACCGTCCTATTCGGGAATATGCGGCTCGCTCAAAGCGGTTGAGGCTTGTGTCAATTTCAGGTGCGTTTTCTTCAATCTTTTTTCTTGCTATCCCGGTGTTGTAGGCTAATTCAATCCCCTCGAGATAAATTGCCGCGATATACAGCCCGTCATCATATTTTGGGCTGGGGCTTCCATCCTCAATTTTTTTTCGAATTGAAAAGTTAAATGTTGATGTGCTGCTGGCGCTGCGAAGAATCAGTCCACATCGTGTTTGTGTCTGTGTAACCCCTATAACGCTGGCGATGTTTACAGCGTGGTCAATATCAACATTTTGTCCGGCAGATTTAAATGTCTCAATCGCCAGAGGAATGGCCCTGTCGTATTCATCACGATTTTTAATATCGCATTGCTCAATAATATCCAAAAACGGATGGTAATCACCACGTTGAAAAATTGGCTTTCCGAGGTGATACACACACACCCAGGTATCGGGATAATGCAATTTATCGAATTCATCAAAGATAGCTTCCCACATTTCATTCCAATTAAATGGTTTTTGCCGATTTATAATGGGGCCGACCTTATAAAATGTTCGTGTGATTTCTGCGCCGATCCTAAGTGTGGAGTGCATTGATTTAGTGCGAATGACAAACCGTTCTTTAATCTCCCCATTCTTGGACACAAGTTTTAACATCATCCGATTACTGCGCACAATAAGAGGGGGCTTTTGGCCCTTTTGATTTTTTATTATGAAACGCTCGCGTAAAAGTGATGTGTTTATGATCATCATGAGAGGAAACTCGTTCCTACTATGATGAATCGTTTTTGATTATTCTGCAACTGCTATTAACCCATGGGTTTCGGGCCTGATGCAGCCTTTTTATTGGCAAAATTCAAGGCTTTGCGCATTTCTTCATGCTCTTCGGGCGTCATCTCCATATCATATTGGGGGGTTGCCATTCCCTCCCACGGAATAAGAGTGTCATTTTCAGTATCAATTCTAACTGCATCAACGCGGCAACTTTGAAATGCCTGCAGCTGCATTAGCCGTTGTTCCATATTGAAGAATAGCTCTAGATCATTTTGGTTATCCGTCCGGATTTGACATTCTTCTTTTTCCGAGAGCTCTATACGATCTTGAGGCCGCTCAAAAGTCGCCCTTCTCTTGCCATAGGTCTCCTCAGTCATATCAAGTGCTGTATCAAGTGTTGAGGACAGTCCCGGAATGGAAACAGCACCGTTTAAAAAAGTGGCGCCGGCATCATCCTTATTGTGAATGACAAGCGAGTGAGACTGAGTTTTTTCCATAGCATCGCACCCCGGTAAAGAGGGGCGCTTCTCGATACGCTCTGCCGCGGCCAACATAATAGCCTCTGTCTTTTTTGTCAGAACCTCTAAACGCGTAACGGTAAAGCGCTTGTCCATAACGGCTTGCATCTGATTGGAAATATTACTCATAAAATTTAAAAATCCTTTATCCCTTGATATTGCTCTATTCTAGGAGAAAAACTTAAAAAAACCTTTAAAGAAAGCTTGGATTTTATCTTAATCGAATAAGGCATCAATATCGTCTTGGGAAGATAAATCGGGCTTTTGCGATGGTGCAACTGATTGATCTTTAACCTTTGATGTATCGACGCCAAATTTTTCTAGTGTGCCCGAAAGACGTTCTTCAATATCGCGAATGTTTTTGAGGGAGGTCCTCACCCGTTGACTGACCAAATCCTGAAACTCGCAGGCTAAAAGAATATTTTGAACATGTGTAAATATCTCATCGGATACGGTCGCTAAACGCATATCAGACGATAAATCCTCTTCATATTGCTCTAATACGGCTTTAATCTTATCGGCTGAGTCCATAATTTTGGTTGCGGCCTCTTCTGTTTCTTTGACCACTGCCTCAAGTTCCGCGCCTGAATTTGCGGGGCTTGACCCATCGCCGGCAAAGGAAATGGCATTTAACATTGCCAACATATCCGTAAATCGTTTGCCGGCGTCCTCTTCAGCCATTTCCATCAGCTGGGATGTGGCCTCGATCTCCATTGAAATTTCATCAAAACGACGTGCGATAAAACGCTCCAAATCATCCAGCTTCTGCTCGACAGGTAAATCATCTGTTTTAGGATTAATGTTTCTTGCGTGTTCACTCATGATCAAAAATGCTTTTTAATTGTCTTAAGGATACTTTATCTTTAAAAGATTAACAAAACCTAATTGAGGAATACATATGCCCCGCGAAGACCGCAGAATTATTTTTGATAAAAGTGAGGTTTATCAGGCCTTGTACCGCCTATCTTTGAAAAAAGAAGATATGAAAAACCTCTCTGCCGGTGCGATAGTCAAAATATCTGTTAATGCGGAAGATCCCGATCAGTTTGATTTTCATCTTGTAAATCCACAAGATGAGACAAAGCAGACAGTAACATATTCCAAGGATTTTGTTGCCGCGGCTTTGATGATGTTTTGTCGTGGGGCGGGAATTCCATTGCCGCGCCGTGCCGAAAAATCGGTGCTTATCCGCGAGGGGCAAATGATCCTCCGCGCGGTTGTCTAATTTTATTGTATTTTTATATACATAATGATATAAGCATACATGGATATGGCACCAAGCTTATATAACGGCTCTATTGCCTTTCGATTTAGAGAGGCGGCCGATACCTATCAAACCCTAAAACACGGCGCCGTTCACGCCGATCCAACGTTGTCGCAACGTAATCAGGAAATGTTGATGGATCTAATGGCGGAACGATTGCAATCCATAAACTATTCCGATGATATGCAATGTTCTATCAAGGCAGCATCTATGGATTTTGCCGAGGTTGCACTAAAAACACCCTATTTTTTAAAG
Organism: uncultured Micavibrio sp.; assembly: GCA_913057885.1. GTDB lineage: Bacteria > Pseudomonadota > Alphaproteobacteria > Micavibrionales > UBA1664 > UBA1664. The sequence continues at coordinate 718 of CAJXOI010000057.1, read as the reverse complement.
TCCTCTCGTGAATGGGACGAGGTCAGAAATGATAATGGTCGATTAAAAGCCTTTGCCCAAACGATGCAACGTATCATGACAAAGTCTCTGTCTAAACATCGCGGTTGGGGGAGTGTAGAGAGGAAAACATCCTTCGACTTTTTTTCGCAGGCGCCTGTTTTTTCGAGCAACGGTGATAAACGTATGCTCAAGGGAGAATTTCTTCTTCGCGGCGTGAGGGAGATGAATGACGGTGAACCAAGGCATCTTGAAACCATCCGAATGAACACGCATCGCAATGGTATTGTTGCTTCGCCGATAGATTGGCTTTCGACCCAATTGCACGAAAATGTGCATGCTATCGAGGCGATTGAACGCCAACGGCGATTCACCATGACAGATGAAGAAATCGCCAGTGATAGAGACATTCAAATACTGATAGCCGACGAATCTTTTCCAGACGGCGACGATTTTCGGGATATGTGTTACAAGGCTTATTACGCCCTGCCGCGCGAGCGTCTGGCCCGTATGGCGCAAAAAACCTTTGAATGGCGGATGGGTGCGGAAACCCGTCTAGCGATGGTTTAAAACTACCCATCCCCCATTTTGAGGGCGTTGATGAATGCACTTTGAGGAATTTCGACATTGCCGTATTGGCGCATCTTTTTCTTCCCCTTTTTCTGTTTATCCAACAGTTTGTTTTTCCGCGTCACGTCCCCACCATAGAGTTTCGCCGTCA
>CAJXOI010000056.1 GCA_913057885.1 uncultured Micavibrio sp. | reverse complement strand
ATGCTTGTTGCAGGACATGTATGTGGTGACGCCACAAAACACGCCGCGTCCGTTGATGGTGTCGCAAAAGTTTTAAAGGCCAATGATGCATCTCTTGATCATTTTTTGGCGGAAAACATGGCACCTGTGATTGCCGAAGCGGTTAAGTCAGGCGCATTTACAGCCGTGCTCGCACCTGGGACAACGTTTGGCAAAAATATTTTACCTCGTGTTGCGGCCATTTTGGATGTTCAACAAATCACAGATATTATTACAGTTGAGAGCGCAGACACATTCAAACGCCCTATCTATGGGGGACAAGCCATCGCAACCGTGCAATCATCCGACCCGATCAAGGTTATCACCGTACGTGCCACAGCATTTGACAAAGCCGTCGCCGAAGGGGGATCAGCATCTATCGAGGATTTTAGTGGTGCAAGTGATAGCGGATTATCATCCTTTATCGGACAAGAATTGTCGCAATCAGAACGCCCGGAACTCACTTCAGCGGGGATTGTTGTCTCAGGCGGTCGTGGCGTTGGTTCTCAAGATGACTTTAAAATCATTGAATCTTTGGCTGATAAATTGGGCGCCGCCCTTGGTGCATCCCGTGCCGCGGTGGATAGCGGTTATATCTCCAATGATCATCAGGTCGGACAAACGGGTAAGGCCGTCGCGCCCGATCTTTATATCGCTGTGGGCATTTCAGGGGCGATTCAGCACTTGGCAGGAATGAAAGATTCCAAAGTCATTGTCGCCATAAACAAGGATGAGGAAGCTCCAATTTTTCAGGTGGCGGATTATGGTCTTGTGGCGGATTTGTTTACCGCTGTGCCTGAGTTAACAGAGAAGTTATAAACGCCCTTGCCTCTTCACCAGACCAATCGGCATCGCCCAAATAAACACCAATGCTCTCTCCATTAGGGGCGATAATATACGTTGTAGGTAGTGCGCTAAGCTCTACCTGATCTTTAATCGTAAGGTAATCCCCGTAATAAGCGGCAATAGGACCGAATTGATGACGCTTCATAAAGTCCCGTAACCGTTTCCCGTCCATGTTACGATCAAGCGACACGCCAATAACCTGGATCCCCTTATCGCCCATATCATCTTGTAATTTTTGCAGATATGGCATTTCGACGATGCATGGTGGACACCATGTCGCCCAAAAATTTAAGATAACCCATTTTCCCTTAAAATCTTCGAGGCTGGTTTGTTTATCAAAGGCGGTTTGAAACATGATATTAGGAAAGGATTGAGGCGCATCGTAAAGGGTCAGTTTTCGTGCAAATTCTCCCTCCGGGATAATGACCGACGACAAGTTAGGGGATGATAAATTTTCGCTTTCATCACCATGTGTGACAACAGAATATTGAATAAGCCCAAGGGCAATCACGAATAACAATCCGTTAAACAGAAAAAGGCGCTTTAAATTTTTTTTCTTTGGTTTTACAGTCATCGCTATGAGAATTTTTACGTTACTTATTTTTGTTTTATGTTTGGGCGCCTGCGGTGTCAAGCCTGGGTCATTAACCGCCCCTAATGCCGGCAGTACAAATGATTTTCCAAGACAATATCCCGCACCGCGCTGAGATTTCTAATCCCCCTGATCATCTATATCAAATCCGAATTTTATATTTGGAACACTGGGATCAACGTCATCAATGGTGATGGAAAATGTTAATGTCTCACCACTCTCCAAGACTTCTTTTTCTGGCTCGATTATCATACTATCCCCGGCGATGTTATCAGCCATCATTTGCGTGACTATAATGTTGGGAACGCCACGTTGATCACTCATTGCATTTACGATTGTTCCACTCGCGGTAATACTGTTGCCATCACGCTCTATAATGACCTCGTCAAAAGCCAACCCCTGCCCCACCAATAAAGGCGACCCCATCATTTTTTGAAAGGCAAAATACACTGCAACAACCACAATAAAGGCCGTAATAATAACCAATGCACCCTGTTTAAAGTCAGATAAAATAACAGTTAAGAATCTTGAATTATCACCAGCACCCTTTTGAGGTTCTTCTTTTTTCGCCCCTTCGCGAACTATATCATCCATGGAAATCTCTTCATCCGCGGCGTTCTGCTTACTCGGATCTTCCTGAAACCATTGATGTTTACAGGCTGCACAGCTAACCTTACGACCACCGTCTTTAAAAACGGTGGACGGGACGACAAAGCGTGTATCACATTCTGGACAAGTAATAATCATCAGCTAATATAATGACATTCATTGACATGTTTAGAAAGAGGTCTTGATGAGCCCTTCCACTTTTTTATTTACAATTGCGTTTCTGGTTTCAACCACTTTGCCCGTTATGGCCCAGGATAAGGCTCCAGAACCAAATGGTGTTACACCACAAAGTTTGATGCAAATTAACCTGGATACAATTGCCACAATCGAGGAAACACGTTGGCGCAATCAAGCTTACCGTGACTTGGCCATTAGTATGGCCTTTGCAGACAGTGTTGACGGTGGCATCAACCTGATTGAAAAAATTGATAATCCAGATACGCAGGCCATGACCATCCGTGCCATCGGTATGGCCAAGGCAATTCATCAGGATTTAACCAAAGAGGAGTATCAATCCCTATTTTCTAAATTATCCGCCGCTGCAGAACTTATCGAAGATGAAGGCGCGCGAGACATTGCTTATACTTATATTGCGATGGCACAAGCCTTTGCAGGATTAGACGAAGACGCCACCATCACAACACAAGGCATGACAAATGATGCATTACGGTATAAAGCCTATGGCGAAACTGCAGAGATTCAGGCCGAACGCGGTGACTATAATTCTGCATTACAAAGTATCAATGCGATCAATTCCGTTGCCTTTAAAAATAAAGCACTTGGACTGGTTTCAGAAAGAATGATCAAACATAAAAATATGGACAAAGCATTTGAATTCGCGCAAATGATTACAAATCCAACGAAGAAGGTTGAGGCCATTCAAAAAATCATTGATGTTCAAATTGGTCTGGATCAACCGAAATGATTAACCTAGCACATGTGGGTCTGCGCTATGACGGAGGCCCGGAAATCCTGACTGATATTAACCTTACCCTCGACAAGGGGTCTTTTCACTACCTGACAGGGCCCAGTGGATCCGGGAAAACATCCCTGATGAAACTGCTCTTTATGGGGTTATTACCAACAAGAGGGGATATCGATTTTTTTGGAGAACGGGTGCAGAATCTATCGCGAAGAGAACGTGCAAAAATTCGCCAACAAATTGGTGTAATTTTTCAGGATTTTCGATTGATCCCACATCTCAACCTATTCGACAATATGGCCCTGCCCTTACGATTGGCTCACATGAGCGAACATAAAATCCAAACCGCCGTACATGATATGGCGGAATGGATTGGCCTGCGCGATTATCTCAAATCCAAACCGGCTTTTTTATCGGGTGGTCAACAACAGCGTGTAGCGATTGCCCGCGCGGTAATCACAAAACCTAAAATCCTGTTGGCAGATGAACCGACGGGATCATTAGACGACATGATGGGGCAAAAAATTATGGGACTATTTGAGGAGCTGAATAAGTCAGGCACCGCTGTTCTGATTGCCAGTCACAATAAAATCTTGATGGATAAATTCGCACATCCCTCGTTGCGCCTTAAGGCAGGACATTTAATTTCATGAGTATTCCCGTTGCCCAAGTCATCCCCTCCTCAACCTTCTCTCACGTCGGATTGATGGTTAGTTTTATGAGCTTGATGGCAATCCTATGTGCCTGCAGCTTTATTGGCGTGTTTGATATGACGAAACAATGGATGCGCGATGTCGATAATACGCTTACGATTGAAATTCCAGCCTATAACACTATGGAACAAAGTGTTTTGAGCCAACGTGCCATCAAGCAAAATGCCATCAAAATTGAAAATTTTCTGGAATATGATCCCCTTGTAACGGATATTCAAATCAAGACATTTACAGATGGGGAGAGTGATAACGATATTTCAATCCCTGAACCTGTGTTTATGACAGTCACATTGATTGAAGATCGCGCCGACCAGGCCGAAGAGCGCCTAATCAGGAACATCACTGACCTTGTCCCCGATGTGGTTACTCAAACAGCAAAAGACTGGGAGCGCGACATCCATAATATCGCATTGAGTTTGCAAACTTTGTTTGGTGGATTATTGTTGGCATCGTTTTTAATTACAATCTTCACAATTTCGACAATCATTAAAATCCAGGTCAAAGCTCACGCCCAAAACATTGAACTCATTCATCTTATGGGGGCGCCTGTGGGCTTGATCGCGGCTCTATTTAAAAAATCAATTACAATACCGGTATTGGTCGGATGCGGGATAGCGTTATGCTTGGCCTGTCTTTCTCTTTATGTTTTACTGGCGCTCACAGGGCTTCATCAAAATTTATATTTGTGTTTTATGATTGCCATTGGCATTGTGGTGATATTTATAACCATAACACGCCTGACAACCGAATGGACAGTTAGAAAAGCCCTTTGGAATTTGCCATAAGATAAATAATAAGATGATTAAAGCAATATTCAAATCACTCACGCTTGCAACATTGATCGGTATCACAACAATCTTATTAGGGTACTTTATTTATTGTGTTGTGATCTTGCTATGGTCAACAGATCGTCAAGACATCCGTGCTCATGACGCAATTATTGTCCTGACCGGAGCCAAAGGCCGTATCGAGACAGGTTTTCAGTTCTTGTTAGATGAAAAGGCACCAGACCTTTTAATATCGGGCGTCATCAATAATGCAACAATCAATGACTTGATTGAAACTAATTCGGATACGTTATCAGACGAACAAAAAAGACAATTACAACGTCATTGCTGCATTGATTTAGACCACGTTGCCGATACAACGGCCACCAACGCCACCGAAAGTGCGAAATGGATCGATAATAATAATGTTCAATCAATCATTTTGGTAACTTCCTCCTCGCATATGCCTCGCGCCTATATCCAATTTATTTTTGCCCTCGATAAAGAGATTACGATAACCCCCTATCCCTATCGCCCAGAGCGGCGATTATCACTTGTGATATCCCCTGAATTTTGGCAGTATGCGGGTCGTGAATATATCAAATTTGGCGGTACAATAATCCGTTTGCTTCAACAAATATGACCCTTATACGTTCAATTATTTTCCAATGTTTATTTATGGTTATCAATGTTGTCTTGTGCATTGGTTTAATTTGGATTTTGGTTTTGCCAAAGCGATGGGCCTATAACGTTCTATATTACTGTTATTTCAGCCTTGTTGATGTCATGGAAAGGTGGATTTTAGGGTTAGATTACAAAGTCACGGGCATCGAAAACCTTCCGAAATCAGGTTCATATATCGTGGCGATGAAACACCAATCCGCCTATGAGACATTAAAGCTTTACCTTATTTTCGGTGATATTCGCGCCATTGTAAAAAAAGAATTACTATGGCTCCCTTTATGGGGATGGTATGCCGCACGTATGGGAATGATCGGCGTTGATCGTGGTAAAGGCAAAAGTGCCGTTGAATCAATGCTAAAAAACTCAAAATCTGTTATTGATCAAGGTATACCAATTGTTATTTACCCCCAAGGAACACGCGTATCCGTTGAGACCTCTTCGGCAGAGAAACCCTATAAATATGGTGCAGCACGATTATATAATCATTATGATATCCCCATTGTGCCTGTCGCATTAAACAGCGGTAAATTTTGGCCTAGAAAAAGCTTTCTCATTAAATCCGGAACAGTAGAATTTAAAATCCTACCTCCTCTCAAGCCGGGTCTTGATATGGACGAAGCGCACCGTCAGATGAGTATAGCAATAGAGAATGAGAGTAAGAAATTACTTTAACTCGCCTTTTTTGCGCAGGTAATCCAAACGACAATCACGGGATTTTTTAAAATAATCGAACATTGCGCCATGATCTTTTGACGTGATGGCGGTCTTCATGGCTTTTAACCCATCCTCAAACCGCTCAATGACATCCAACACATTGTCTGTATTGGTTAAATAAACATCACGCCACATAAT
>CAJXOI010000055.1 GCA_913057885.1 uncultured Micavibrio sp. | reverse complement strand
TGATAATTTTGATGACATGGTCACACGCGCATCGCGGATTGCCCGTGCCAAAAAATTCGCTGAGAAAGGGGATCGTTTGGTCATCACTGCCGGTGTGCCTTTTGGGACAATAGGCTCAACAAATGTCCTGAGAATTGCAAAGGTTGAATAATAGACCCAGTATCTAGCGCAGAGTCTGAAGATATTTCACCATGGCGGCGCGGTCTTCAGGTTTACGAATCCCCGCATAATTCATTTTTGTCCCAGGGGCATATTTTTTCGGCTTCCATAAAAACTGGTTCAAACTATCGACCGTCCATGTTCCACCTGTGGCCAATAATGCGTCGGAGTAGGCGAAATCGGCAACATGTCCCTTGGGTGCATTATAAACACCCCACATGGCGGGGCCAATTTTATTGGGGCCATTACGATCGAAGCTATGGCACGCGGCGCAGGCCTTGGCCAGCTGCATGCCCCGCTCAACATCGGCGGCGGCTAATAAATCGGCAATGGGTTCGGCCACGGCCTCGACAACAGGTGCGCCTGCGGGCACGGCCTCTGCAACCTCAATGGGATAGGCATCTTCTTCCAATTCTTCTTCTGAGATGATCTTGTTGGAAACAAAACCGGCAAGCATAAATACAATACCCGCGACCAAAATCGCGGCAAACACTTTGTTATTTTCTAAATCCGATGAAGCCATAATGTTGATATCTAATATAGTATTAAGAGTTGTCTTGTCATCATAATATCAGATAAAAATGAAGAATCGAGACTTAATATAAGGAAAAGACAATGAAAATTTCATTTCAGGGGGCCATGGGTGCCTATTCGGATATGGCGGCACGTGAATTGTACAAAAACGCGGAAACCGTTCCCTGCACATCTTTTGACGATGCGTTTGATTCGGTGAAGGGTGGTTTGGCCGATTTGGCAGTCATACCGATTGACAATACATTGGCAGGGCGCGTTGCGGATGTGCATCATCTTTTGCCGACTAGCGGACTATCGATTATTGGTGAACATTTTTTACCCATTCATCATTGTTTGCTGGGTGTTAAGGGTGCGACGCTTGCGGATTTAAAGGATGTTCACAGCCATATTCACGCAATCCCCCAATGTCGAAAATTTATTCGTGAAAACGGTCTTAATCCTGTGATCCACGCTGACACGGCGGGCGCAGCGGCCGAAATTGCATCCCGCGGCGATAAAACACAAGGCGCGATTGCATCGAAATTATCCGCCGATATATACGGGTTGGATATTTTGGCTGAACAAATTCAGGACGATACAACCAATAAAACCCGTTTCGTTGTGTTGTCGCCGCAACCCGCGGATGAAAAGGGTGATAATATGATGACGGCCCTTCATTTCGAGGTCAGGAACATCCCCGCGGCGTTATTCAAAGCGATGGGCGGGTTCGCCACCAACGGGGTGAATATGATGAAGCTGGAATCCTATGTCGATCATCAGTTTCAGGCCGCACGATTTTATTGCGAGGTCGAGGGACATCCCGATGATACGTCATTAAAATTGGCGATGGATGAACTATCCTTTTTTGCCAAGGATGTAAAAATTTTAGGGTCCTTCCCCAAAAGCCCCCTGCGCGAAACGTTTTAGCCCCTAATCCACAAACGGGTTTTTGGATGTGCGCAGCATCAGGCGGATGGGCACATGTTTGATGCCGAAATCTTCTCGGATTTGATTGATAATATATCGTTTATATGACCCAGGTAAATCTTTTGGTCGTGACACCCACACGGCGAATGTCGGTGGGCGGGTTTTAATTTGGGCAATAAAGCGTAACCTGTTGGGGCGGCTTTGTGTTAAGGGAGCGGGATGGCGGCTTTCCACCCCTTCCAACCATCGGTTTAAATTTCCCGTGGTGATGCGCTTGTTCCAATTTTCGTAAGACCGCATCATCCATTCCATCAATTTATCAATCTTTTTCCCCTTTAAGGCCGACAGGGTTACCACGGGCACATCAGGCAATTGCGCGAGAGATCGCATAATCCGATCTCGAAACGCTTGCAATGATTCATCTTTATTGTCCTGAATGTCCCATTTGTTGATGGCAATCACCAAGGCGCGGCCTTCCTCGATCACATGGGATGCAATCATCAAATCCTGTTTATCAAGTGACAATGTTCCATCCAAAACCAACACAACAATTTGTGCCAATCGGATGGCACGATAAGTATCATCGGTGGAGGCAGTTTCAATATCATGCGTGACCTTTGATTTTTTGCGCAATCCCGCCGTATCCACCAATGTAAATGGACGGTCATTATAGGTCCAATCAACGGCAATGGCATCACGGGTGATCCCTGCCTCAGGCCCGGTCATCACGCGGTCTGTGCCCAATAATGTATTCACCAAGGTGGATTTCCCAGCATTGGGGCGCCCGACAATTGCCACCTTGATGGGTTTTGTTTCATCATCGATGTCGGCGAGATCCGTTGTTTCATCCCCTTCTTCAATTTCGATAAAATCGTCATTTGGTTCATCAAGCTCATCGATATTTTCACCAATGAAATGATCTTTGACCTCATTTAAAATTGCGTCATATAAAACGGAGACCCCCTCGTTATGCTCTGCAGAGAGGGGGATCGGATCGCCAAGGCCAAGGCTGTATGCTTCACCCATGCTCTCCATCCCCTTTGACCCCTCGCATTTGTTCAAAACCAACAAAACGGGGATATCGCGTTTGTGTATAAATTGGGCAAAATGTTGATCCATGCTGGTGATACCTGCGCGTCCGTCCATCATGAACACGGCGACATCGCAATTGTCTATCGCCTGTTCCGTTTGTTTGCGCATGCGCCCCTGAATGGAATCGTCAAAATTTTCTTCTAAACCCGCTGTGTCAATAATTGTGATTTTATGCCCGAACAATGTGGTTTCTGCCTCGCGCCAATCGCGGGTAACACCGGGGGTATCATTAACAATCGCCAGCTTTTTTCCCGCCATACGGTTGAAAAGGGTCGACTTCCCTACATTGGGACGACCAATCAAGGCAACGCGAGGTATTTTGGTTTCAGACATGCATTGGGGTATAACCGATCAAGTAACTAAAAGCAATAAAATCACCGCATACCGATGATGTTATAAAAGGCGTAGTTTGTGCTATTCGATATACAGAGTGAATCTATACCCTGACATTCAGGACAGTCAGTTATTAAGAAATCCGGGTTTGGTGAGTTGGTCATAAAGACATCAATATAATTTACTGTGCTTATGGGGATGGCGGGGTCATTATGAAGGCGTTCGTTGATTTTTGCGCACACATTTTCTGATATATCCAGGAACGTATAAATCAGGTCTGTATCTGTTGTGGCGCTCCACTCAACATTATTCAGATTTTGCCATGTCCACCCTCTTGCGCTGGGCATTGCTTTATAACTCTCTTTTTCATTAAATATACTTAAACCGCCGCCGCTTGGGTGATAGACTTGGCGGCTAACATTACTGGTATAGCTTGCCGATCCGGGCAGATCAAACATAAGGTCGTTATATTCGATGCCCCATTGTTCCATTAAAGAGATAGTTTGTTTAACTGTCGTGGCCTGTGCGATCAGGCTGGTCGCAAGTAAATCGACCTGTGACTCAGTTAATTGATTTTGTTGCGAGCCGCGATTTTCACCAGATACAGCGTATGTTAGCGCGGCAAATAAGGCCACGGCCAAAAGGATATAGACAAGGACGTTTCCTTTGCAATTCGATCTCATACCCCATAGTATAACACACATGACATTCGAACAATTACTGATTTTCGCCTGTATCGGTTGGGTTTTGGCCATCGGGATTTTTATTTATGCCATGACGATCCGTGCAAAATGGAATGCCGAGCGGACATCCCGCGATGAGGTTTTGAATCAGTTCAAGGTACTATCGGCCGAGGCATTGCAAACTACGAATGAAAGTTTTATGGCCGTTGCCCAAGAACGGTTTAAAGCATGGGAAGCCGCCAATCAGGGGAATCTAGAAAAACGCCAAATGGCCATTCAGGACATTGTGAAGCCCGTGCGCGACCATCTGGAAAAACTGGGCGGTGCGGTGACGGAACTCAAAGGAACATCGGCGCTGGTTCGTGAAGATTTGCAAAACCTGTCACAATCAACTTTGAAATTGGCGGGTGCAATGAATAACCCCGCAATGCGAGGGCGATGGGGTGAAATGTTGTTGGATCGCTTGCTTGAAAAAGCGGGGATGGTGCGGGGTGTGCACTATGACACACAAACAACGGTAACCAGCGAGGACGGATCGCGCCTTCGCCCTGATATTGTTATTGCGCTGCAAGACGGGTTTAAAATCGCTATTGATGCCAAGGCGCCAATACAGGATATTTTGGAAGATCTGGATAAACCCGAAGAACAGGATAACATCCGCAATCGTTTGGCAACCCAGGTGCGATCACACGTCAAGGCATTGGGTGGGAAGTCTTATCAAGAGGCCTTGGGATCACCCGTTGATTTTACCGTGCTGTTTTTGCCGGGCGAACATTTGTTTTCATTGGCGATTGCCGGTGACCCCGACCTGATTGACTATGCGGCGGATCATAATATTGTGATTACATCGCCGTCATTGATGCTCTCTCTGCTTCGCGTGGTGCATTTGTCATGGCGGCAGGGGGAACTCGCCGAAAACGCCCAACATATCGCAGATACAGGTCGGGATTTGTATAAATCCCTCTCGACATTTGGATCGCATCTTGAGAAGGTCGGCACGAATTTGGAGCGATCGGTCGGGGCTTATAATGATGCCATGGGATCACTGGATCGCAATGTATTATCCAAGGCGCGCAAGTTCGAAGAGCTCCAGGCCGTGAATAAATCCGACTCTTTGCCTGATGTAAAAATCATTGAAAAACAGGTAAGGTCGTCTTAAGGAATAGGCATGTCTGATTTATATAATGTCATCCTTCATCCCGATCCTGTTTTGAAACAGGTGTCTTCGCCTATTGGTGCGGTTGATGCCAATATTCAGGCACAGGCACAAAAAATGCTGGATACCATGTATTCCGCCAAAGGCATTGGTTTGGCCGCCAATCAGGTGAATATTGCCAACCGCATGTTTGTCATGGATGTTGATCCGAACTGTTGGCAATATAAAAACGAAGGCGCGAAAGTTTTGGAAATTGAGTCTGCCTATCGGGATGGACAAGAATTGGAATCAAATCCGCTGGTCATGATTAACCCTGAAATCGTTAAAAAATCAGAGCAAAAATCTGTTTATCTTGAGGGCTGTTTATCCCTTCCCCAACAATATGCGGATGTGGAACGCCCTGCGCATGTAACCGTCGAATATATCGATATTGATGGGCAGAAACAAACAATGGATGCATCGGGCTTGGTCTCGCATTGTATTCAACATGAATTGGATCATTTGAACGGCGTGTTGTTTATAGATTATCTCTCTCGCCTCAAGCGCGGGACGTTGATCCGCAAGCTTGAAAAATTCAAAAAATCAGAAGGGTTGTTATAAACCATGCGCGTAATCTTCATGGGTCCGCTTGATTTTGCAGTGCCTGCGTTGCGGGCGTTGATCGATTCGAATTCACATGATGTGATTGCCGTTTATACCCGTGAACCCAAACCCAAAGGTCGCGGGATGGAAATGCAAAAATCCGCCGTGCATATGGTTGCGGATGCCCATAACATTCCCGTCTATACGCCCAAATCATTGAAAAAATCTGCCGAGGCCCAAGCCGAATTTACGGCACTCAATGCCGATGTCGCTATTGTGGCGGCATACGGGTTGCTATTGCCCAAGGCGGTTTTAGATGCGCCGAAATATGGATGTTTGAATATTCACGGATCGTTATTGCCGCGGTGGCGTGGGGCGTCCCCCATTCAACACGCCATATGGAAGGGCGATGATGTGTCAGGCATTACCATCATGCAAATGGACGAAGGCATGGATACAGGGGATATGATTCATAAGGTCGAGGTGCCCATCACGCATGAAACCACGGCCGAGAGCTTGTTTGAAGAATTATCCTTTTTGGGCGGACAGACCATTCTCAATGTTCTGCGTGATATTGATGATATTCATCCCGAACCACAGGATGATGCATTTGCGACCCACGCGCCGATGCTCCAAAAAACAGACGGGGAAATTGACATGATGGCAAGTGCGGAAGAAATTGATCGCCA
>CAJXOI010000054.1 GCA_913057885.1 uncultured Micavibrio sp. | reverse complement strand
GATACATTGGGGAATTCAACATTGCGCCAGATTTTGTCGTCCGAACGGGCAGATTTAATGGTTCGCATTCGCGATCGTGTGAATGGCGAGATGAAACCGCGCGGTGTTGAAATCGTTGATATTCGTATTGTCCGTGCCGACCTCACAGAACGCCTTCAAACGTCAACCGTAAATCGTATGATTACGGAGCGTAAAGAGCTTGCGACGCAAACCAGATCGAACGGTCAAGAAAAAGCTTTGGAGATCAGATCCACCGCCGATAAAGAACGCACAATCATTTTGGCCGATGCCAATAAGAAAGCGCAAATCCTGAAAGGGGAAGGCGATAAAATCGCAACAGAAATTTATAACAAGGCTTATAACCGTGACCCTGATTTCTATGCCTTTACCAGATCTATGGAAGCATATCGAACATCCATGGGAGAACAGGGCGCAACAAAGATGATCCTCTCACCCGATGCGGCGTTCCTTCGATACCTCAGCGAAAAAGATTAAATAATTCTGATTAATTACGGAGAGATGGTGGGCGCATTTGGCTAATTCTTTGGCCTTCTGCCAGGTGATCTGCGGCCTCGTGGTTTGTATCACGATGTTCCATTTCGTCCGCTCTTACTTTAACAATCACATCTCTTAGCGTTGCATTTTCAGGCAAATTGTAATACGCCTTGGCAAAATCCGGCGCATCCGGATTGGGCATCCTTCCCGCATCAATTTCCTTTAAATAATTTGTATAGCTTTCGACTGCTCTTTCTTCGATATAACCTACAAAACGATGTGCCGTTTTAGGCGAAAAAATGTACCCAGCGGAAAAGGCAGCCCCGAAAACCCAATGCGTCGCCATTATAACCGCGCGGTCAAATCGTGTTGGTTCCGCCACTTCGGTAAAAATTTGTAAATGCATGCGCTCATTCTCGGCCTCGTCTGCAAACTCGCGTATCATGGGGTTTTTTGGTTGACGGTTTCGAGCGGCCAACCATCCTTGGTGAGCGCTCGCTATACTTCCCGGTAACGTGGCCACTGTTTCTAACACCAAAGCACGTCGGTCATAATTATTTCTGAAAAACCAATTTGCCCATGTAAATAGATAATTACAGGCCGCCTTTGCGAACAAGTCGCTTAGACCTTGTCCCTCTTTATGAAAATCAGGTGCGTTTTTTGGTTCGATATCATGCCGCGCAACCACGTTATCATCTGTCATTATTTTTAATTGGTGAAAAGGGTTTTTATCCATACAAGACTCCTCTGTTCAATTTTTGATAATAGATATGGATCGACCCCACAAAACATCAAGTCTAAATCATAAAGAAATAGGGTGTGTGTCTTCATATAATAGTATTTTTTTGGTATTGTCTTTAAAAAATATGAGATTTTCAAAAACAACCACGACCTTGCCACATTCTTTGATCAAAATAATCTTTATAAGAATTCTGGCGTCAGGACTTATTTCAAATAACCACTTCGCCAGAGGAAATGCTCGTGCTAAAATTTACGATATAAATAATAGAGGTGGTAATGACTGATCAAGCGACACGTAGAAATATAATTTTAGTGGGATTTTTCTCAATTTTTGTAAAGGTGGCATTTATTTTTGCTTTGGCACATCCCAATGCTGCAAATGCGCGGAGCGCGCCTGACTCTTTTGCCGACTTGGCGGAAAAGCTATTGCCTTCCGTCGTCAATATTTCAACGACACAAAAAATTGAACAAAGGGCCCCTGTAATGCGCCCAGGCCCATTTGGGGATTCGCCCTCATTTCCTGGGCTGCCCGAAAATCATCCTTTCAACGATATGTTTGACAATTTTTTTGACCATCAATTCCGAATGATGCCGCCAATGCAACAGCAAATCCCGGCAACATCATTAGGATCAGGATTCATTATCGATAAAGTGCGCGGCATTATCATCACCAATAGTCACGTCATTGATGGCGCTGATGAAATTAATGTCACACTGCATAATGATACGGTTCTTCCTGCAGAGGTTATTGGGGTTGATGAAAAAACAGATCTTGCCGTCATTAAGGCGGAATTAAATGCCGAAGATGTTTCCGCAGTCACATTTGGAGATAGTGACGAAATGCGCGTTGGTGATTGGGTTGTGGCCATCGGTAACCCGTTTGGTTTGGGAGGCACAGTCACGGCGGGGATTATTTCCGCACGTCAACGGGACATCAATTCCGGTCCGTATGACGACTATTTGCAAACTGATGCCTCGATTAACCGGGGAAACAGTGGCGGCCCCATGTTTAATATTAAAGGTGAAGTGATTGGTATTAACACAGCAATATTTTCACCAACAGGGGGATCAGTAGGCATCGGGTTTGCCATTCCGTCAGCACTGGCACAACCTGTTATAGGACAACTGATTGAATTTGGCCGTACGCGTCGCGGATGGCTGGGCGTAAAAATCCAGCATGTCACTGATGAAATTGCCGATAGCCTGGGAATGAACAGAGCAGTTGGCGCGTTGGTTGCCGAAGTCACCCCTAATGGACCTGCGCAAAAAGCGGGAATCCAGGCTGGTGATGTCATCTTGGCCTTTGATGGAAAAACCATCCGCGAAATGCGCAACCTTCCTCGTATTGTTGCGGAAACAGATATCAGTAAAGATGTCGAAATACTGATATGGCGGGATGGCAGACGTATCACAATGAGTGCCAATATCGGCGAATTGGAAAAAGCTGAAGAAAAAGGACTTTTGGCCACTCGTGATGGCAATGACCTGATACCCGAAGACGAAGGTGCCGATGGCACGAATTTTGACGAGCTTGGCCTTTCATTAAAAGCTTTGGACGAATCAACACGTCAAATTTTCAGTATAGAACCTAATATCGACGGTTTGGTTGTAATGGATTCTGATCCAAACAGCGACGCCGCCAAAAAAGGGATTGACGCCGGTGATGTCATTTTAGAGGCTAATCAAAAGAAAATTGAAAATGTTGATGATCTACGCAGCGAGATTGAGCGAACAAAGAATGATGAACGGAATGCAATCTTACTTTTAATTAACAGACATGGGTCAATCCAGTTTGTAGCGGTGAAGCTTACCACAGACGAAACCACTGAAGAATAAACGTACGTCATTGCAAGGAGGCGGAGACAACAGGCAACCCATAGGTTCAATAATAAATATCGTATGGATTGCCGCGCTCCCGATGGTCGCTCGCAATGACAAAAAAACCCACTATTAGTGTTATAATAGGGCCAACAGCGTCAGGTAAATCGGCTTTAGCTTTGTCTCGTGCAAAGTTAGAAAATGGTGTGATTATCAATTGTGATGCCATGCAATCCTATGACGCTCTGCACGTCCTTACCGCCCAACCCTCGCCAAAGGAACAATCACAATGTCCGCACAAATTATATGGCCACTTGCATCCTGCCACATATTATTCCGCTGCAGATTGGCGTAATAATGCCATCGATGAAATTAAGGCCGCATGGGACAACGGACAAACGCCAATCCTTTGTGGTGGAACTGGATTTTATCTCAAGGCCCTGATGAATGGACTGTCACCCATTCCTGATATTCCAGATCATGTGCGTGATGAGGCTATCTCCCTACACAATAAAATCGGCACAACCGCATTATTTGAAAAATTACAAGACGTCGATCCGGAAACGGCATCGCAAATTGACCCTCAAAACCCGATGAGAGTTCTGCGCGCATGGGAGGTGTTCACCCATACAGGCAAACCATTATCAGAATGGCAAAAAGAACCATTGGAGGGCGCACCAAAGGGTTGGCAATTTCACGTGACGGCAATTTTTCCGGATCGGGAGACGGTGATTCAAAAAATCAATGCGCGTCTAAGAAAGATGATTGATCACGGTATATTAGACGAAGTAAAAGCTTTGGACACAATGATACAATCAGGCGAAGTCCCGGGTGATGCCCTTATCATCAAGGCACACGGCTTTCGCCCGTTTCTTCGTTATTTGAACGGAGAATGGGATTTGGACAAGGCCATTGATCATACTCAAACCGAAACACGTCAATACGCCAAAAGACAGATGACTTGGCTGCGTCATCAAATCCGCATAGACGATATCATCGAAACCCCATAACATAGCCCGATGACATCGCATACCGGCACATTATCAAAGGGAATCATTGCGGCCGTTGCTGCCGCATTTTTTCTATCTTGCCTAAATTTATTTTCAAAAATTCTGGTTGAAGATGTTGACCCCGCAATGGTGACATTTTGGCGTAACCTTTTTGCTCTCTTTTCACTCTGCCTTTTTATTATTGTAACAAGACAGACAATTTTATTCAAAACACGACGGCCATGGGCACATTTAATGCGTGGATGTGTCGGAACAATAGGAATGATTTTAGGGGTTTGGATGTTCAGCCTGCTCCCGATTACGGAGGGAACTGTCATCGGCTTTACAACACCGTTATTTATTATTTTATTGTCTTACCCTCTATTAAAGGAAAAAGTCGGTATTTATCGTATCACCGCAACGCTTATAGGGTTTATTGGCATTCTGATTATGGTTGGGTTTAATGGGTCAGAGGCCTTGACCATTAAGTCTCTATCTGTTGGCATTGGATTTGCGCTATGTAACGCACTTGTTCTGATTATGCTGCGCCAATTGGGAAAAACAGAACACGCCCTTACCACGGTTTTTTATTTCATGGTGACCGGCCTGATTATGACTGGTGTATATATGCCGTTTAGTGAGAAAGCCATCCCAGATATATCCATGTGGTGGGTGGTCATTGCATTAGGCATTGTCGGGACATTATCGCTTATATTCAAAACGGAATCATACCGCCATGCCGATGCCAGTGTTATTGCACCAATTGCCTATACAATGCTGATATGGAGCGCCATTTTCGATTATTTAATCTGGAACTATACTGCAGGGGCAAATATTTGGATTGGCGCAACCATCATTATCGCATCCAACATGATTATTATTTGGCGTGAACAAAAACTATCAAATCAGTCTAATAGAGATGGAAGCCATCCGTCGGTGTAATATAACCAACAACCCGTTTTGTTGCCGCGTCTTTTAAAGTATAATTTTCGGCCATATAGGCCCTTGATAAAAGGTCAGTTACAACCGTTTTATCAGCATAAGATAATGTATAAAAATTTTGATCCAACTCGATCACCGTCTGGCCGCCAATTTGACGGTTCCAAAACGTTCCAACCTGAGGGTTATAGACGCGACGAATAATTTTGGCCTTTTTTAAATTTTCAATCAATTCTTCTGGAGAAACCTCAACACCGCTTGCAAATATTGATTGGCGAAGGTCCAAAGACGCCTTTTTTACCGCGGTTTCCTCGATCATTGAGTCCTTGAAATCCAATCCGTCCCAATGCCTCTCAGGCCATTCCATAGGTGGGAAGAGGCCAAAAAACCATCCGGATTTACGATCAGACGGAGCAGTGGAACAAGCCGTGGCCAATAAAACTAGCGTTAAAGCAAGAAATTTCATAACAATCTCTATTTTGTTAAAAGTTAAACCCACATTAAGGAAATCGTGATATATTGTAAATATGATAAAGGCTATGGGGTTTGCAGTACAGGGGCTGCAACAATCATCAAATAACGTGGCAAAAGCGGCGGAACGCATAAGCGATCCGAACCGCGAAACATCACTGGACAGCGATTTGATTGATATGAAAATCAATGAGAATAACTATAAAGCCAATGCGCAAGTTATCGCCACAACTAAGGAAATGCAAGAAACATTATTAGATGCCTTGGGCAGAAATGTTGACATCAATGCTTGATTAAAATTTAATCAATCCGTTCATAAGCGCCTTCAATAATGTCGGCGTTTTTTTGTTTTTCGACATGGTTAATAATGATTTTGAGGTTTTTTGTATTCGCTTTATAAGCCACGTCAAATATATCGCCTAAAAACGGGATAATGCCGATCAACCAATCGATAAAAATATTCCAGATCATTTGAACGCGGCGATGAAAAGGCACACCGGCATCTTTGGCAAAGCTGTATATATACCCTGAAATTGCCACAGACAAAGTATCCCCAATAATGGGCAATACACCGATGATGGAATCCAACCCAAAACGTATGTTGGTCCCTGGAAACGTAAAAACCCCGTCCATTAGATGCGCCAATTGCTTTAGTTGCAATAGAGTATCATCAGATAAAGAAACGGGCTTTTGGTCTCGCATACTTATACCTTATCGTGACGCAATGATATAAACAGCATGAATAATGCCCGGAAAATATCCAAGCAAAGTCAAAATAATAATGATCCAGAAATTCTTGGTAAAGCCAACTTCAAAAAAGACACCAAGCGGCG
>CAJXOI010000053.1 GCA_913057885.1 uncultured Micavibrio sp. | reverse complement strand
GACCCGATTTTAAGAGATCCTGACTGTGATATGCGTATCGACGACCGTATGCCGTATTATCACGCTTATCACGATGGTTTAACCGATCTGATGATGAAGGCAATCAAACGATTTGGCCGTGCCTATGTCATTGATATGCACAGCTTTGCCGTTGAGAGTGATAAAGATGTATGTTTAGGGGCAGGGCGTCAACAAGACACGGCAAAAACCCTATTTCCAGCCGCATGTCACAATTTCTCCTCGCATGGGCTGTCTACACAAACAAGGGGTGTTTTTTCAGGCGGATACATTACACAACATTACGGCGCCGCAGATAATATCGAGGTTTTACAAATAGAGTTAAATTATCGTTGCTATCTGGCTGATGGGGCAGAAAACGGTCGCCACATCCCGAGTATCGAGCCACAGAGATTTTTTGAAACCCGTGGTAAATTGATAAAGGCGCTGCAAGACTGTCGCAACGCCTGTTTTGATCATCACCAATACCCGCGATTAAGGCCGCGGGGGAGATTACCCCTTTAACTTGCGGGTAATGACCTTGACCTCGTCGGCAAAGGCGATGTCTTCACCAACCAATTCCTCGATCTTGCGCACGGCATGCATAACGGTTGTATGATCACGACCACCAAATTTTCTACCAATTTCCGGCAATGAGCGCGGAGTCAGTTTTTTGCAGAGATACATTGCTACCTGACGTGGGCGGGCAACATTGCGTGACCGGCGCGCGGAGTGCATGTCCTGTAAACGAAGCGTATAATGCTCTGCCACTTTGCGCTGAATCTCATCAATCGTAATACGTCGTTCATAGGACCGTAAGACATCCGATAAAATATCCGTTGCCGCGTCTAATGTTGTTGTTTCACCCGTCATATCCGCTTGAACAGCAAGGCGGTTTAGCGCTCCCTCGAGCTCACGAATATTCGATGTGATTTTATTGGCCAAGAAAACGGCAACATCATCGGTCAATTCCAAGTTCATCAATGCGGCTTTATGTTTGACGATATTCAAGCGTAATTCCAATGTCGATGGTCGAATATCAGCCACAAGCCCCCATCCCATGCGGGATTTCAAACGCTCATCTAATCCTTCCAGATCCATCGGGGCGCGGTCACCAGCAATAATAATTTGTTTACCATTATCAACCAACGCGTTGAAAGTGTGGAAAAATTCTTCCTGTGTCGATTGTTTGCCGGCAATGAATTGAATATCATCAATCATCAAAACATCAACACCGCGCAGCTTGTCTTTGAAAGACATTGAATCGTTGGAACGTAGAGCCTTTACAAATTCATACATGAATTTTTCCGCAGAAAGATAAACCACCTCGCCCTTTTTCTTTTCACGCATCGCACGCGCCACAGCATGCATCAAATGCGTTTTTCCAAGACCAACAGACCCATATATATAAAGTGGGTTAAAGGGCATGCCCTCGGCTTCGATCACGCGGCGGCAGGCGGCATGGGCAAAAGCATTCGGCTCACCCACGACGAATGTGTCAAAGGTAAAACGCGGATCCAACGGCGCAGATAAATCGATTGTTGATGGTTTTGAGTCCGCATCTTTTAAATTCTGATTGGCGCCCGGCACGATTTTTGTGGAGGCGGCAGCATCCTGATCATCCTGACCAGCTTGAATCTGGCTTTGGACAGCCACAACAAATTGGAGGCGCTTCACATCAGCGTTTTGCTTTTGACACAACACCAGAATCTGGTCGGAATAGTGACCCTGAATCCAGTCACGCATAAAGCGTGTGGGAACTGCAATTTCCATGGTGCCCTCATAATAGGCCTGAAGCTGCATGGGTTTAAGCCAGCTGCGATAGACGCCTTCACCGAATTCTTCACGCATTGAGGCATAAACAGCCTTCCATGCATTCAAAATATCCTGTGTAGGTTCTACTGAAAATTGTGTTCTCGCAGAAGCATTCGATAATCCCATGCTTTCGTCCCCTTTGGTCGTCATTATATTTCTTTTCCTTCCCAAGTATTTATCGGTTTTTCGCCAATACAATCCTATAATGCAAATAACATAATTATTTGCATTGCATACAAGAGTATTCCTCTTGCGACAAAACCAAACTAATTAAATCACAATTTTTTGGTCTTTAATGTTGGTTTTTATGACCGGATATTTTTTGACCTTAAAAAGAATTGTGGATGAATTCAAGAGGAAAAATGAACTTTTTTAAAAAAGAAATTTTATTAGTTAAGTCTTTGTTTTATATACAAAAACTGTGTCAAAAAAAAGAAATTTTTTGACACATTAAAACGAATTTTAACAGTAATTATTTTTGTGTTTTCAGCGCCTTAACACGAGCAGAAAGACGAGACATTTTACGCGCCACTGTCTTCTTTTTCAAAACACCTTTAGCCGCACCGCGATATAATTCTGGTTGTGCAGCACGCAACGCCTCGTCGGCGGCTTTTGCGTCGCCGGCTTCAACCGCTGTCATAACCTTTTTGACATAGGTTCTGATACGCGACATGCGGTTACCATTAATCACGGCACGACGCTCATTACGACGAATTCTTGTTTTGGCAGACTTGTGATTAGCCATAGCGTTAATCTCTTTCTTATACTTCTTTAAATAACTGCTCGGTTTTATCGCCCTAGGCCGCGAATGTCAAGAAAAACAGATAAAAAAAACCTAAAACTTTTTCTTGACCAAACCTAATGCTTTGATTGCTTTGTAAATTCAATTTTATTTTTGTTTTGCGGGGCAATAAAAAGTGGATCGCCCTGATTGTACGACGCGTTTAATCACTCCGCCTGTTTCAACGCATAGCTGGCCCGCGCGGTTATAAACCTTAAAACCATGCTGAAAATACCCCATCGTGCCGTCGGTCTGACGATGATCACGCAAAGACGATCCACCCGATTGAATAGCCGCATTCAAAACATTACGGATGCAACATACCAAGTGATCAGCCTGCGTCTTTGTGATCCGGTGACATTTCCTCAGCGGACTAATCCCAGCATCATATAGGGCTTCGCAGGCATAAATGTTGCCCACTCCTGCAACCACAGTTTGATCAAGGAGAGCTGATTTAATTGATGATTTCTTATGCTTGATTCTGGCCATTAGCGCATCGACATGAAAATGGTTGCCCAATGGTTCGGGGCCCATTTTTGCAAAGGCTGCATGGTCAGCCTCATGTCCAGTCAAAACAAAAAACATCATCCCAAAACGCCTAGGATCGTGATAAACAATCCGATCACCGCGATTAGTTTCAAAAATAACATGCGCATGTTTCCTTGGAGCGTTAGGATTAATAGCAAAAGACCCACTCATCCCTAGGTGAACAACCAATGTTTCACAACTATCAAGATCAACCCATATATATTTTCCACGTCGCCTCAAACCAGTACATGTTTTTCCAACAAGGCGTTCAACCATGTTTTTTGGAAATGGCGTTCGTAAATTGTTACGATAAAGTTCAATAGCCTTAAAAGTAGAGCCTGTTAAAACAGGCTCTAATCCGCGTTTTACTGTTTCAACTTCGGGAAGTTCAGGCATTCAATTTATTGGCTGTCTCAACAAACTCGGTTATAAGTTGATCCATTATCTTGATGTGAAAATCTTGGGCCAAGGATCCATCATCATTGAATGTGTCCTTTCCCCCCACGGCGATTTGAGTTGGAATGACATGCACACCAATGCTAGAGAACATTGCGCGCACATCAGGTAATCCGCGGATTCCACCAAGCGCACCGGGCGACACAGCACCTAAGGCCGCAATCTTACCTTTATAGGCCGAAAGCATTTTCTCGCCTTCCTCATGCGGACGCGACATCCAATCAACTATATTTTTCAATAATGGTGAAAATGTACTGTTATATTCAGGTGAAGCAATGAAGAAGCCGTCTGCGTCCTGGAACAATTTTTTAAGCTTTTTCGCGTTTTCGGGAATACCATTTTCTAATTCATAATCTGTACAATACAGGGGCATTTCATAATCTTTCATATCAACGAAATGCGCATCAGCCCCCTTTTTCGCCGCCAAATCAGACGCATGCTTGGCCAATTTCTTGTTTAATGAATTTTGGGCCGCGCTACCTGATAAAAAAAGTAATTTTGCCATGAGTCATATCCTTTATAAATTTTTTGACATGAAGTCTATATAGAAGAGATCGCCCAAAAAGGAAAGGGCTATCGCCCACCACGCCCCGGTTGTTGATTAGGTGAAACGTTGCTGCCTTTAAAGCCCTTACTATCACCACTGCCACCCTCGGCATAACGATCTAGTGTCGGCGGTGAGAATAAGCCAGATGTTAACGTATCCGCCGCAGATTTCAAAATGGCCTTAACCTCATCACTTAGATTATCTGGTAGGATGGTCATACCGCTATCTGCCTTTTGAGTCACAGCCTCTTCAGCAGAGTAATTATCAGGCGAAACGCCACCTGAAGATGAGGATGATTTCTCGGTATCTTCTTCAACGTCTTTGTCGGCTTCTTCTTCTGTCTTTTGATCCATCGTTGTAACACCAGACGCATTATCCGACCCCATAATATCACCCCAAGACATATCCGTTTTTGCGGTCTCGTCGGGCTTTGCTTCGTCTGCGCTGATCTTTGGATCAGAGTTTTTCTTTTGGCGCTTAGCATCAATTGCATCAGGATTTTGTGTGGCATATAAATGTGTCAATGCCATCACACCATGCTCCAACGCATCCAGATCACTGTCATAGGCGGCAGTTATCCCCGCGATAATTTGTTCCAATTCAAAAGATGGTTTTGACTGGACATCAGCCTTTGCGGCCGTCCAAGTTTTATGAGATAAACGATCACGCAGGGCGGCAATGTTTTGAAGATTCTTCGCAACATAATCATCTGTCTTTTTTAGCCCCAGAAACCGTTGAACGCGCATGGCTTTGGATCGCTCCAAAGCACAATAATAGACCTGAATTTCATCCACCACGTTGGAATACGCCAAGGCCGCCTGACCTTCTTTGAAACTTTGTGCCGATCCATAATCGATTTTCTCGTAAAAAGTAATACTGGCCGAATCTTGCGTATCAAATCCGCCGGTTAATGACCCTGGGTTCATGGTATATCCGCCCACCTGTGTCACAATCGCTTTCCCCAGTGTCTTTTCGAAAAAGTCTTTGGTCACGGTTGGATCAGATAGTTTCCCAAAGATTTTAATATTACAGTTGGCGGTAATAGACCTGGCCTCTTCCTTCACCCGTTTTTCCAGCGCGGCCAAATCCTGCGCAGCGTATACAAGAGAGAAACCAAGCGATCTGGCCTGCGCAGCCATAACGGCCATACCATCCGTCACATAATATCCGACCTCGTCAAAAACAGTCATAAAGGGCGTTGAGGAATTTGTTGGCTTGTTTTCAATCACCTTTGTGGTTTCCCCTTCAACGTCCGCACCAAGGGTTGTTCCCATCATACCTTTTAGTGTCGAGGCAATGATCTTACCAAGGTTGGCCGTTTCATCGCCTGATTTTTCCAATGCGGGAAGTAAAACAACCAAGATACGGCGGTTCAGAACCACATCAACCATATCAATATCGGCGTGTTCAGGTTCAAAAATATAGCTATAGTCATCGGCAAGTGATTGTAGCGACCGCGTAAATTGCATGGTCAAATATCCGTGCTGTTGCATTGGCACTTGCGGGTCGGACTGCGGGACATCCGGTCCCATTGGTTTTTCTTTTCCGTTGTCATCAAACGCAGCATCAACATACCCGGGCAGAGTATCCAGATACCCCTGTATAGATTCACGGATTTTAGGTGGAAGAGCTTCGTTTCTGGCTAATTTAATCACACTGGCAAAATCAATTGCACTTCGAATGGTCGAGATAGACATCGGTTGATCCATATTATCCCGAAGCCATGTCAGTGCAGGCATAATTGTCCTAAGCAAAGCCACCGCCCGCTCCTTCCACATGGCGTTGTCACCGCCGGCTTCCGGCATCAGGGATTCCAGCATGTTGCACAAATAAGACGCAGACCCGCTTGAAAACGGGTTAAGTGTATTGGACGACGAGGCCCCATCTTTATTTCCAGTCATATAATTCAAGACGAGCAAATCATCATCCCGTCCAAACCGACGACAAAGCGACGAAATCGAGGACCACAAATCAGTATCCGCCTTACCATCAATATAAACGAAACCCGACCCCCAACATAACGCGTTTGAAACCAGCGATTTCAAACCCTCTGTTTTACCAGCGCCAGTTGTCCCCAAATAAAGGAAGTGTGTTCGAATATCATCATTTGTAAGCCAAATTTCGCCGTTTTTATTACTCTGCGTGTTTCCAAGATATAAAATT
>CAJXOI010000052.1 GCA_913057885.1 uncultured Micavibrio sp. | reverse complement strand
GCGTGTTTTTGACACGGTAATCTGTTGTGTCCTTCATCATCAAACGGCGGTAGTCCATCATATCATCCGGATTAAAATTCGCCTTTTCAACATTATGACGGTCGCAAATACGGATATAGCCCTGCATCGTTTTCATTTTCTCCAAAAGCTTTTGCCCCTCGGCGGTAAAGTAATCATCACGGTTTCCAGATTGGTCCGCCGCTTCAAATAAAGAACGTAAAGCCCCTGCCCCCGCGTCAATCACAAACGGATTGGCGCCAATGGATTGCAAATATTGCGCACAATGATCGGCCAAAACACGCCCCACATCCCCCTGATATTCAACCCAGACGGATTCACCGTCTTTGGCCTTAACGGCAGTCCCTAAAAATTGTTGTGCAAGTTGGTCAAATTGAGAAGGTGATAACATAAAAAGTAAATTACCTGATTTGCAAGTCTTTTAAAATGCGAAATGTGGTCACCGTGGTTCCCGTGGTCTCAATTGAAATTGCTAACCCATTGATTTTAAAGAATGAGACCACGGAGACTACGGAAAAATGATTTTCTTGGCAGACGTTCTATTACAATCATCACAATATGATTATTTTCCTATAAAGTCAAGCCCAAAGCCTCAGCAACCGCAGGATGAACTATCTTTCCATGCTTGACATTGAGCCCATCCATAAAGCCCTTGCGATCCTGCAACGCCCGTTCCCAACCCTTATCGGCAATATCCATGATATAAGGTAAGGTTGCAATGTTGAGCGCGGCCGTCGATGTCAGCGGATAAGCCCCAGGCATGTTCGCCACACAATAATGATTGATGCCATCCACCTGATAAATAGGGTCGGCATGAGTTGTGGGTTTGGATGTCTCAAAACACCCGCCTTGATCGATCGCGATATCCACCATTATCGCGGCGGGTTTCATCACCGATAACATATCCCGTTTAATCAATTTCGGTGCGGATGCCCCGGGCACCAACACCGCACCAATCACCATATCGGCATGCGGCAATAATGTATCCAAAATATCCGGTGTAGATTTCATCGCCCACACATTGCCACCAAAATAGTCATTCAGCTGCGCAACGCGTTCATCATTCAATTCCAAAATCGTCACATTCGCCATCATGCCCGCGGCAATTTGCGCAGCATTAAAGCCGCTAATCCCGCCACCAAGGATGAGGACATTCATGGATTGCGTGCCGCTTACGCCTGAAATCAAATGTCCGCGCCCACCAAAATGTTTCGCCCCATAAAATGTGCCCATCATTGGCGCCATGCGGCCCGCAACTTCGGACATCGGTTGTAAAAGTGGCAGACCGCGCCCATTTTCCCCTGTCACGGTTTCATAGGCAATGGCAACACACCCCGAATCCAACAACCCCCGCGCCTGAACAGGGTCGGGTGCAAGGTGCAAATAAGTGAATAATATCTGGTTTTCCCGCAACATGGCGGTTTCGGATGGTTGAGGCTCCTTCACCTTGACGATCATATCTGCCTTGGCAAAAACGGACTCTGCATCGGGCATAATCTCTGCACCCACGGTGATATAATCCTCGTCAAAGGCGTATATCCCCTGTCCTGCGCTTGTTTCAACAATAACCTTGTGCCCCGCCTCAGTTAAGATTCGGACACTTTCGGGGTTTAAACCAACTCGGTTTTCATTATTTTTAATTTCTTTGGGAATGCCAATAATCATGGACGATATTATTCATGATTTAACGGGTTTGAATAGCATAATCCTGTCATGCAGTGCAAAACGATTGTCCAGCAGGAAGATTTTCAAAAATATCCCGTGCCATTTGGCGAAGGGAATCATCACGCGCCCCCATAATGCAAATAATATCACCCGATTTAGCGTTTGATAAAATATCGGTTTGAATATCGTCTTTATTGGGAGTGTAAATGGCGTTCATCCCTTTGTTTTTTAAAACATCAATAATATCAGCCGAGGAAATATCCTTATCTACCGTGCCGCCAAAATATAAAATATCAGGCATGTAAAAAAGATCCGAAACGTCAAGATATGTCGAAAACACCTTAATCAATGCATCCTTTTGATCACTCGTGGGCTTAAAGCCATGCGGTTGATACATAACGATCAGGCGACGCCCTTCTTCTTTTAATGTCTTGAGGCTTGCGGCAATTTTATCAGGATTATGCCCGAAATCATCAATGACCATGATGTCGTTTTTGTGCCCCACGACCTCAAGACGGCTAACGACACCTCTGAAGGAGGCTAGCGCTTTTTTAATTTGCGCATCGTCTAACCCCAAAGACATGGCGACCGCCATAGCAGCCATGGCGTTTGATTTATTATGAGCCCCCGGCACTAATAAACGAAGATCATCCGGATAATCATCCATCGAATAGGTAACGGCATCAGGGTAATCTTTTGATATGAAACGGACATTGGGACAATCAACATTCAACACGCATGTTTTGGCCTGAGAGAGATAAAGGCGGAAAATATCCAACAATTCATCCATAGATTTATGGTCTTCGGAAATATTGGTCAAAACCGCAATATCGGCATGAAAATTTGTAATCGTGCCATCGCTTTCATCCGTTTCCGCCACAATGCAATCAGATTGTCCAATCACGGCATTATCTCGGTTAAAATTCAACATCCCCCCACCATTGATGATGGTCGGGCCCTGCCCGCATTCATGCAATACATGTCCAATCATGGCCGTAACGGTTGATTTTCCGTTCGTTCCCCCAACGGTGATTGTTTTATCAGCGTTACAGATTTCGGCCAATAATTCCGCTCGTTTAATGATGGGAACACCCAATTTTTGTGCCGCCGCCACATCGGGAATTGATGATTCAACTGCGCTGGAGACAACCAGATAATCAATTTTACAGGTTATTCCCGTGCCGTCTTGGGGGTGCATTGTGACACCATTTTTTACCAGTGCGTCATAAAGATCAGGAAACCGCCCTGCATCATAATTACGATCCGACCCATGGACAACACCCCCGCGCGATATAAGGATTTTTGCAAGGGCGCTCATCCCGCTACCGCCAACGCCGCAGAAAAAATATGTTTTTCCGTTAGAGGGTTTCATAATTAAGGCTCAACCGGGAATGATCTGCGCCCCTGATAAGTCTTGTAAATATCTTGGGTATGGACGTCTTGTGATCCAGAAGAGTTATTGGTTTCCACCGTAAGTTTCTGGTCAAGCATCATCTCAAAATCATTAACCTCGAGGTCACCTGTATCGTCATCACTATCAACTCCGATGTCTTTTCCCTCGCCTTCTTTAGGGATCGATAAAAGAGGTGCCGGCAGAGGTATCGCAGTGCGATCATCATATGGGTCACGCGCGTGAACATACATGTTGCGGTCTGCTGGGGCGCGGCTGAACGATTTTTCCGTTAAAATTCCATCAGGTGTCCTATACCCTGTCATAATATTTCCACTATCCATCGTTGCGAAATTAACCTCTAGCGTTTCAGGGTAATTCCAATAACCATTTTTAAGGAAAGCCTCTACCATAACCACACGACGACGTGGGGATAAATTATCCTTACAATCAACTTTAAGGTCTTTAGGATCTCTCTCAATATAAGCGACGCCAGGTGCAATAAGGCTGTAACGATTGTCTCTAGTGCTAAGAATACAATGAGCGGCTTCAGTTCCCGTTAGAGTTATTTCAAAATCCTGAGCCGTCGATAAAGGGCCAACCCCACCACAGGACGATAGAATCATAAGAAGTGGAAAAAGCGCCAATATTTTTTTCATTATTTTTTCGTATCATATTCGTATTGGCTGACAAAGCTTTTCGCTACAAATATAAAAACTATTCACAATCAATCAAATTCCGCTAGGCGTGATGCATTGTCTTCGGTAATCAAGGCCTCGGTAATTTCATTCAACCCCTCACCCGCCAAGACACCTGTCAGATTATGTAGGGTCAGGCCTATGCGGTGGTCCGTCACACGCCCTTGAGGAAAATTATAGGTACGGATGCGCTGTGAACGATCCCCCGACCCGACCTGTAATTTACGATCATCAGCGCGTTCCGCCGCGGCCTTTTCCATTTCGGCCTCAAGAATACGAGACCTGAGGACACTCATCGCCTTTTCCTTGTTTTTATGCTGCGATCGGCCGTCTTGAGATTCCGCCACAACACCCGTTGGAATGTGTGTAATGCGAACAGCGGAATCAGTTGTGTTGACATGTTGTCCACCAGCGCCCTGAGATCGGAAAGTATCAATGCGCAAATCTTCGGTTTTAATGTCAACATCTACTTCCTCTGCCTCTGGCAATACGGCAACGGTTGCCGCGGATGTATGAATGCGCCCTCCACTTTCTGTTTCCGGGACACGTTGCACACGATGCCCACCACTTTCATATTTCATCTTTGAAAACACATTATTGCCCGAAATGGTGCAAATAATTTCCTTATACCCACCCAGATCATTTTCGGAAAAGGAATCGACTTCGATACGCCATCCGTTGACGGAGGCAAACCCTTTGTACATATTAAATAAATCAGCAGCAAATAACGCCGCCTCGTCTCCGCCCGTTCCAGCGCGAATTTCCAAAATGGCGTTGCGGCTGTCTGTTTTTTCCTTTGGGATCAGCGCGATTTTTACCGCATGTTCCAGCTCCGGCAATTTGGCCTCAATCGCGTCCAACTCTTCCTTTGCCATGGCTTTCATTTCGGGATCAGACAGCATTTCTTGTAAATCTGCCGCTTCAGCCTTGGCCTTTTGATACTCATGTATAACCTGAACAATAGGTTCCAGATCGGCGTATTCCTTAGAAATTTTAACAAATTTATCGCCCTCTAACTCCCCCGAAGACATAAGGGATGTCAGCTCCGCATGGCGGTCAGTAATTTGTTGCAATCGCGCTTCAATGGACATGGGATGACTATTTACAGCAAATTATTAAAAGGAGCAATCCAATTAGCCCTAACAACTAATTCGGCGTAATAATTACAGCCCCCTTTGGCAACAGTGCTTTCACCGCCTCATAGCGGAAAGCCATAGGGTTTATGCAACGTCTGACAGACATATACGGACAGCTATAATAAAATTCACGACGGTTGGTTCTCTCACAATAATTTTTCAATTCAGGATCAAGGTCATCGTACCATTGCTTAAGTAGTTGGAAGGGCCTGATCATACGACACAAGTCCTCGTGCGCCTCAGGATTACGCAGCACATCATCAACAACGGGATTTAATAACTCAAAGCATTCTTCAAATGTTATTGATTTGTGAAGCCCTGCTCGAACATCATCAATTGAGGCTCTCTGCTCTAAAGTTTTGTTCAATTTTTCACAGAATTTGAAAAGAACAGGGTCGCCGTAATCATACTTTTTCAGCTCATCGCCAAAGCGGTCCAATTTTGCTGTAAGCATTTCATATGCATTTATAGCTTGCATTACGTTATGGCGCCTTGATGGACCAATAAACGCCAATGTATCCATAATGTCCGCAACACTTTTAAAAGCCTCAATAGCACGGCACTTAAAACGGGTAAAGTCTCTTAGCATAAGGAAAAATAGCTTTTGACTATGTTAATTACAAGTTTTTTATTGTTTTGAAGTGCGGTATTTGACCCAATAGTCCTACCTATCAAATATGCACGCCTAAGCGGCCTGCTTTTGCTTTGATGCCTCAATTTGCGCGGCCTTTTCCTCGACCATTTCAACGATATGGTCCACGATAGATGTATCACCACTGTTAAATCTGTGTGCCTTTTCCCCGCCCACATATATTTGATGGTTATTTGACCCGCCGCCCGTTAGGCCGATGTCAGTCATTAACGCTTCGCCGGGGCCATTCACAACGCATCCGATAATCGACACCGTTAATGGCGTTGTGATATGCGCCAGCCTCTCTTCAAGCTCTGCGACCGTATCAATCACCTGAAATTGTTGGCGGGCACATGACGGGCAAGAAATAATATTCACTCCGCGATGGCGTAGGCCCACAGATTTGAGAATGTCAAATCCGACTTTTATTTCCTCACCCGGATCAGCAGACAACGACACGCGAATGGGATCCCCTATCCCGGCCCAGAGAAGCGACCCAAGACCAATGGCGGATTTCACGGTTCCTGTTCTTAACCCCCCGGCCTCTGTAATCCCCAAATGTAAAGGATAATCGCATACCTCCGCCAATTGTTGATAGGCCGCACAGGCCATAAACACGTCTGAGGCCTTGCACGAAATTTTAAAATTGAAAAAATCATGATCTTCCAAAATTTGAATATGGCGTTGCGCCGATTCAACCATGGCATCGGGGCAAGGCTCGCCATATTTTTCCAGTAAATCACGCTCCAACGACCCT